>JAAELY010000233.1 GCA_024226335.1 bacterium | reverse complement strand
TTGCCGTAGCCATTGCTCCAGTAGGTCGACGGCAGGGAGGAAGTCCCAGCCGAGGGCTATCAACAGGTCAATGTTGTTCCAGTTGCGTTCGCAGCAGAAGCAGTGGGCCAGGTTGTTGCGGGAATTCACCGTCGCTCGAAGTTCCTCGCAAGCGGGACAGAGAAAGCGGAAGTAGCCTTCGATCTCCTTGGAGACCGGACCGTGTCGGCCGAGCCGGAGAATCGTCACCTGCATCGGCAGGTCGTTGCGAATCGTTCGCAGTAATTCGCGTGTGATCATCGTCGAATCCTCTGAATCGAGGTGAGAGCGTCAAGCCGTGCATCAGAAGTCGGTGAGGTCGACTTCCTTTTGCCAATGCGGTTGGAGGAGAACGCGGTTGACCAGATCGATATCGATCGTTCTCCCCGCGGACGCTCGGACCGCTTCGAGCATGGCGGACAAGCACAGGTTGCGGCATTTGCGTAAAACGCCGTCGGCCGAGCGGATGATCAGTTCGGTGGCGGATTCGGTAAACGTGTTGTGAGCTAGTCCGATGCGGTCGAGTTCGCGATGGATGAAGTCGCACATGCGGTCGTCATGCAGCCGCTTCGTGATCACGGAATAGGTCACTCGGCTCTTGAGATCCTGGTTCACGGCCAGATCCAGATTGGTGAGCAACTCCACCTGGCCGATCAAGATCAGGTTGTGGTTCTTGGGGAAATCCTCCAGCAGCAGGCGGAGTTTCCGCAGGTTGTCCATGTCCATCAGGTGAGCGTCGTCGATGATCGTCACCAGCATCTTGCCGGTGTGATTGAGATGGGACGCCTGTTCGATCAGTCGACGTTCGCACTTGAAGGCGGAACTCTCGAACTCGATGCGAAACGCTTCGCAGAGGATCTTGACCGTGTTGGTGTAGGTGTGCAGTGTTCGCGCGACTGTGGCCACGAGATGCTCTTTTTCGGGGAGTCGTTTGAGCGATTCCTTGATCACCGACTTGCCCGTTCCGGGCCTGCCGACGACGAGACAGAGTCCGCCTTGCTGGCAGTGGACTTGAAGGGTGTCGCGGATTTCCTGTTGGTGATGAAGCAGTTCGATGTCGCGGAGCGCGAAGGGATTGTCGGTCAGACCGAAATAGGAACGGATCATGGGCTTGGTACCTCTCCAAGAAAGTCATTCATTCACGATAAAAACGACGGCGTTGGATGCTGCATCTGCGAAAACCGGTTTGGCAGCGGTTTGGCAGGGCGTTACGATGATTCTTTTCTGCGTCTCAGGCCGTTGGCGACGGCGTCCAGAAGTCTCGCCCGGCCGAGGCGTCGCCCCTTGTCGTAGACGACAACCGTGCCCTTGCGAGAACGTTCGTAACGCAGTTCAATCTTCTTGCCGCGCAGGTCGACGGGCGTTTCATAGCGGTCTCCCCGAAAACTGAACGTG
>JAAELY010000232.1 GCA_024226335.1 bacterium | reverse complement strand
TTCGAGCTGGATCATGCAGCCCAACGCCACGAAGATGCAGAACACCGCGTTGAAACTCTGCACCTTGGCGCGCGAATCACCGACCAGGTAGACCCACGCGACCAGGCCGTAGTACGACCAGGAAATCATCGTCGAAAACGCAAATAACATGGCCGCGACGGCCAGGGGCACCGGCGCCCACCAGAGATTTCGCTCGAAGGCGGCGGAAGTCATCTCGATGCCACCGAGCCCCCCGTGGATGAAGCCGGGCACGAAGTAGGACGTCGTGATCACGACCAGCGCAGTCACCTGACAGATGACGACCGTATCGATCAGCGGTTCGAGCAGCGATACATAGCCTTCGGTGAGCGGCTCGCCGGTGCGCACCGCAGAATGCGCGATCGTGGCCGAACCTATGCCCGCTTCGTTCGAAAACACGGCGCGTTGAAATCCGATGATCATCGTTCCCAGCGCTCCACCCGCCACACCGTCGGAACTGAAGGCCCCCGCAATCATCTGGCCGTAGGCCCAGGGCAAGGCCTCTGCGTTCATCGCCAGCACGACGAAGGCCGCCGCCAGGTACAGAACAGCCATGAACGGAACGAGTCGCGAGGTCACGCGCGCGATGCTGCGAATGCCGCCGAGGATCACCGATGCAACCGCGAGGGCGATCGTCACACCCACGAGCCAGCCCTTGTCGGCCAGCCAACTCTCCGCGCCGCCGGTCACCCCCACGATCTGCACGAACGCCTGATTGGACTGGAACATATTGCCGATCCCCAGGCAGCCAATCACGATGCCCACGGCGTAGAAGAGCCCCAGGCCGCGACCGAGCCGCGACCAGCCCAGTTCGCCGAAGCCGCGCTCCAGGTAGTACATGGGGCCGCCCCGCACGCTGCTGTCGGGATTCTCGCGCCGGTAGATCACGCCCAGAGTGCATTCGACGAACTTCGTGGCCATGCCCAGGAAGCCCGCCACGATCATCCAGAACGCCGCGCCCGGCCCACCCAGGGAAACGGCGATCGCCACGCCGCCAATATTCCCGATACCCACGGTGCCCGAGACCGCGGTCGAAAGCGCCTGGAAGTGCGTCACCTGGCCGGGCTGATCGCTTTCTGCCGGTCGCCGTAGGAGTTCGAAAGCGTGGCGCAAGCCCCGCAGATTGATGAATGAAAAGCGGAACGTGAAGAAGAACGCCCCCGCCACCAGCCACAGAACGACCAGTGGCAATTCCGCGCCAGCGACCGACACCTTGAAGAAGACGAGGGCCGAAAGCGCGTCGGCCGCGGGTCGGACCCAGGCGTTGACTGCGGCGTCTAGCCCACTCATGCACTCACTCCGGATAGAATTGCACCATGAAATTTCTGCGAATCGTTCTGGTTCTCATCGTGATCGCGGCGGCCATCGCGGGCGTGCGCAGCTATCTGGGACGGCCCGGCAACGTCTTGTACGTCAACGGTCCGATCCTCACGATGGACGCGGAGAATTCCGTGGTCGACGCGCTCGCGGTCGCGGGAGATCGAATCTTCGCAGCGGGGAACGCGGCCGAGTTGCGCGGCTGGGCCGACGAGAACGGCGCCAGCGTGGTCGACCTGCAGGGTCGCGCACTCTTGCCGGGCTTCATCGACGCGCACGGTCACTTCCCGGGCATGGGCGTGTACGCGGTCTTCATCAACCTGAACAGCCCGCCCATCGGCAACGTGGAGACGATCGCGAGTCTGGTCACCCGCCTGACGGAACGCGCGAGTGAAACAGGGGACGGCGAGTGGATCGTGGGCATGGGCTATGACGACACTCTGCTCGCCGAGCGACGACACCCCACACGCCACGATCTCGATCAGGCTACTCCCCAGCATCCGATCGCAGTCTTGCACACTTCCGGACATCTTGCGGTGCTCAATAGCGCCGGTCTGGAACTGCTGGGAATCACAAAGGACACCCCGGATCCCGAAGGCGGCGTGATCCGACGAGATGCACAGGGAGTTCCCGATGGCGTCCTCGAGGAAACCGCGATGCACGCCGCGCAGGCCCTTCTGGTGCCGTCTGCGTTGGAAGGATTGCAGATGATGCGCGCTGCAAGCGAGATCTACCTGGAGCAGGGTGTGACGACCGCCCAGAGTGGCGCGACGGCGCTGAGCATGTTCCGGGCCTTCGACTGGATGTCCTGGCTAGGGATCATCGAAGTAAGGCTGGTCGTCTGGCCCGCACTCGACGGCGCCGAAGCCATGCTGGCGGGTGAAATCAAGGCACCCGACTGGGATCCGCTACGTCTGCGAACTGGTGCGATCAAACTGATCGGCGATGGCTCGATCCAGGGCTACACCGGCTATCTGTCACAGCCTTACTTCGTTCCCCCCGGTGACGATCCTGCTTACCGCGGCTACCCGCGCATTCCGCGCGACGAACTGATCGAACAGGTCGGCCGCTACCACGCAGCCGGTTACCAGCTGGCCGTTCACGGCAATGGCGACGCTTCGATCGACGACATCCTGGACGCGTTCGAAAAGGCGCAGCGCGAGAATCCTCGCGAAGACACCCGGCACATCGTGATCCACGCGCAGATGGCACGCGACGATCAACTCGATCGCATGAAGACACTCGGCATCCTGCCCAGCTTCTTCAGTCTGCACACGTTCTACTGGGGCGACCGCCACCGCACGATCTTCATGGGACCCGAGCGGGCAGCCCGCATGAGTCCCGCGGCTTCGGCGATCGAGCGAGACCTGCGCTTCACGATCCACGCAGACGTGCCGGTGGTACCTCTGGAACCTCTGCGCCTCGCCTGGGCGGCGGTCAACCGGCGGACGCGCTCGGGCTTCGAACTGGGCCCGGAACAACGCATCTCCGCGATGCAGGCCCTGCGAGCCCTGACGATCGACGCCGCCTGGCAGCACTTCGAGGATTCAGTCAAGGGATCGCTCGAAGCCGGCAAGCTCGCGGACCTGGTGATCCTGTCCGGCAATCCGCTCAGCGATCCCCTGGATCGGATCGCCGTGGTCGAGACGATTCTCGGCGGCCGCTCCGTCTACCGCCGAGACCTCGCGAACGATTCGAACTAACGAGGAGGCGCGGAAACGCCGGGCTTTCGCCGCCAGACCTTGGCCGCTTCGACCGGGTGATCGAGCGAGAGCAGCACACTGCGGAACCAGGGCTGATAGAGCTGGTAGTCCTCGCTGCGACAGTCCGCGATCACGAACACCAACCAGCCCTTCTGCCAGCCGATCATGCTGATCTCTTCGGTGCGACCGTCGGAACTCGCGACGACGCGCGCGATCGGCTGACCGTCGATCTCGAGCATCTCCGAGCGCTGGATTTCACCGGTGACGAGTCGGTTCAGGCTCAGGGGCGCGTACTCGGGATCGAAATCGCCTCGGCCCGACACCACCTGAATCGACGCGTCGTAGTCCCAACTCAGTCCGTCGATCGCAATCCAGCCGCGCGCAGAGCGAATCACCTGCCAGCCGCGCGGAAAACGCACCTCTACGTCGTAGCGATCGTCGCGCAACTCATGGTCGAGGCGCGGCGGATCGCGGCGCACTTCCGATAGCGGTTTCGAGCGGGCTTCATCCGTTCGCACGTAGATGCGGCCCGGCGCGAGTCGGTACAGAGCGCGCAGGGTATTCGTGTCGTGCTGGGACAGCGCGTCGACGCGACGATCGCTCGCCACGCGATACATGACGTCCCCTCGCAGCGGACTGTGTTGCCCCGAAACGCCTAGCACGTGGCCGATCTCGTGCAATGCGATCGACTGGACCTGATGGGGCGTCAGGAGGCCGACCGAGTCGCTGATGTACAGGTAGGCGTCATCGACCTGGTATTCGATGCGCACCTGATCGGGTTGCTCGCCGCGGCCCTGGATCTGGCAGCGCTCGGTTTCGTCACGCACCACGCCCAGCACAAAGCCTTCGGCTCTCTCGTTCTTGTCCGCCTGCATGTGAACGACCAGGCGCGCGTCCTTGCGCTCGTGCACGCGCTGAAAACGCACCGGCCGACCGATCGCCTTCTGCCAGATATCGAATGCGCGCTCGACCGCAGCCACGAACTCCCCGGGATCTCGTGGTCGGAATTCGTCCTGGAGTTCTTCGCGAATGATCGGAGACTCCACGTAGTAGCGCAGCGGGAAGGCATCGTCGGGCCAGCGACACACCACATAGCCGCGCCCCCCGAGTGGCAGAGATTCCTCGTGCAGGGCCCAGGGTAGATAGTTCGGCTCCGGAAGTCGCCCGGAGCGCGCGCGGAAACTCCAGTAGTCGTAGCGGCTGTGCTCGTAACTCGTCCCGCCGGTCTGACAGCCGATCAGCAACGCGCCCACGAGGCCGAACACGCCGAGTCGCCACTTCATCGCCGCTGAGCCTTGCGCTTGGTCAGGCGCTGCAGGCGCTTATCGGATTCGCGCTTCGCGATGGTCCGACGCTTGTCGTATAGCTTCTTGCCGCGCCCGAGCCCCAGAAGCACCTTCGCCCGCCCACCCTTGAAGTACATCTCGATCGGCACGAGGGTAAACCCGCGCTCGCGAAGCTTGCCGCCCAGGCGGTGGATTTCCCGGCGATTCAGAAGCAGCTTGCGCTCCCGCTCGGGCTCGTGGTTGCGGTGGGTGGCCTGCTTGTAGGGCTCGATGTGGGCTTTGACCAGGAACGCCTCTCCGCCCTTGATCCGGCCGTAGGAGTCGGACAGGTTCGCCTTCCCCTCCCGCATCGATTTTACTTCCGATCCCTGGAGCACCAGCCCCGCTTCGATCGTCTCGTCGATCTCGTATTGAAAACGAGCGCGGCGATTCTTGCAGATGGTCTTGTGTTCGGCTTCGCTCAAGGGAAGAGGTTCCGTGCGGCTATGAGGCGCCCGCAGTTGCGGGCCCATCGGCGATCCCAGCGGAGATGATCAACTTGAACGCCTCTTCCACCGAGAGATTCGTGTCGATCAGTTCATCCGAGGGAACCAGCAGGAAATACCCGGTCGTGGGATTCGGCGTACTGGAAACGAATACCTTCGTCATTCCCGATGGTAGCCCTTCGGGGCCACCGTTTTGCAAACCCGTGACAAACGCGTAGGTATAAATGCCCTTGCGCGGGTACTCGAACAGCACCACGCGATCGAAACTCGCCGCACCGCTGGCTTCTCCGACGATCGCCTGCATGAACTGCTTGAGCACGGCGTAGATGCTGCGCGCCACCGGAATTCGCTCGACGATGCGTTCCCAGATCGTGACCGCGCTGCGTCCGATGAAGCTGCGCGTCGCGGCGCCGATCACCAGGATCACGAGGATGGTCGCCAGCGCGCCGACGAAGGGAGGTTGTTGAGCCTCGAGCCCGAGCGCTCTGAACAGACGCGGCAGCACCAGTTTGTCGAGCTGGTTCACGATCCACAGCACACCGAGGATCGTGAAGCCGACGGGAACGAAGACGAGCAGACCTGCGACGAAATCTCGTCGCAACGTGTCTGTGATCTTTCGCCAGACCCGCGGCCACAACCGGTCGCTCACGAACTTCCTCCGCTGGCCACCCGGAGCTCTCGGGAAGAGCACTCAAAAGGAAACCGAAGTCGATCGGGCGGCGGGCGAAAGATGCTAGCGGAGGGTGTTCTGAGCGTCGACGAAGCAGATGAGGGGATCGTAGGCGCGTGCTTCTTGCGTCTCCATCTGGACGTAGCTGGCGATGATGACGTGATCACCAGGCTTGACCAGATGCGCTGCTGCGCCGTTGATGCCAATCACGCCACTGCCCCGCTCGCCCGGAATCACGTAGGTGGCCAGACGCGCACCGTTGGTGCAGTCGTAGATGTCGACCTTCTCGTTGGGCAGAAGGTCGGCCGCATCCATGAGCGCGGTATCGATCGTGATGGAACCCTCGTATTCGAGGTTCGCGTCCGTGACCGTAGCTCGGTGAAGTTTCGACTTGAGAATGGTCCGGATCATCCGTCTGCCTCCAGGAGAGTGTTGTCAATGAGTCGGGCGCCTTCGAAGCTCGCCGCGACCGCCAGAATGGCTCGCCGCCCGATCCGATCGAGAGGAGCCAGGGTTTCGGGATCGCAGATCTCGACATAGTCGAGTTCTGCCAGCGGTTCTTTCGCGATGCGCCGGCGTGTGGCTTCGGCGATGAAGCGCACGTCGCGCTCACCGGCGCGGACGTGCTGCCGAGCTTCGTGAAGCGCGATGTTGAGCGCCCTGGCCTGGAGTCGCGCGTCGTCGCTCAGGTAGCGATTGCGCGAACTCATGGCGAGCCCGTCGGGTTCGCGCACGGTCGGAGCCCCTACGATTTCGGTGTCGAAGAGCAGGTCCCGGGCCATGCGCCGGATCACCGCCAGTTGCTGGTAGTCCTTTTCACCGAAAATCGCGACGTGCGGACGAGCCGCCTGGAACAGCCGCGCCACGACGGTGGCCACACCGCGGAAGTGCCCGGGGCGAGAGCGTCCACACAGGCCCTGTGTCAGCCGATCCACCGTGACCCAGGTCGCGTCGCCGGCCGGATACAGTTCGTTGGGCTCGGGCGCAAAAACCACGTCGGCACCGACCTTGCGCACCTGCTCGAGGTCGGCTTCCAGGTCGCGTGGGTAGCTATCGAAATCCTCGTTGGGTCCGAACTGTGTGGGATTGACGAAGATACTGACGATGGTTCGATCCGCGTGATGTTGAGCCATGCGCAACAGGGAGAGGTGCCCCAGGTGCAAGCTGCCCATCGTCGGCACCAACGCGATGCGCTTGCCCGCGCAGCGCATGCGCTCCGACCACTGCTGCAGTTCCCATACCGCGCGGATGATTCTGGGTTCAGTACGACTCATGATCTTCCGGGTACTTCTGCAGGCGAACCTCTTCGGCGAACATCTCGGCCGCGCGGGTCACGATCGCTCCGAGATCGACGTACTGGCGCACGAACTTGGCGGGGGCGCCCTCGCCCAGACCGAGCAGATCGTGCATCACCAGCACCTGACCGTCGCAGTGCACGCCAGCGCCGATGCCGATCGTCGGAATCTCCAGTTCGGCGGTCAGCTCGGCGGCCAGCTTCGCAGGAACGCATTCGAGCACGACGGCGAAGGCCCCGGCGGCCTGGACCGCACGCGCGTCGCGCAGCAATTGCTCGCGTCCGTCGTCACCGCGCCCCTGAACCCGATACCCGCCCATATTGTGGACCGACTGCGGGGTGAGGCCGATGTGCGCCATGACCGGGATTTCCATGCGCGTGATCGCTGCGATGCGCTCGGCCACGCGCTCGCCGCCTTCGAGCTTCACGCAATGGGCCCCGCCCTCCTTCATCATGCGGACGGCGTTGTTGACGGTGTCGTCGATGCTTCCGTGGTAGCTGCCGAAGGGCAGATCGCCCACGACCAGGGCGCAGTTTGCGGCGCGGGCCACCAGGCGCGTGTGGTAGATCATTTCGTCCAGGGTCACGGGCAGAGTCGTGTCATTGCCCTGGACCACATTGGCGAGTGAATCGCCGACCAGAAGTACGTCGATGCCGGCCCGGTCGAGAATCCGCGCGAACGCGTAGTCGTACGCGGTCAGCATCGTGATCCTCTCACCGGCGCGCTTCATCCGCGCGAGTCCGGGAACCGTAGTTCGAGTCTCTTTCATGCCGCCCTCCCTCCCCGCGCTCTGCGCGGGAATGCCCGCAACAAAAAAAGCGCCTCCGTCTGCGGAAGGCGCTCCACGATGTTGCAAGCCGTTGAGGACGGTCGAGGGCGATCCTTGGGGGGAAGGCTCACGGCCATCCGCAGCGATTCTGCGCCTTCGGTCCCGGTCCCTTCGGGGATCCAGGCTTCTGGGCTTTTTCGATGCGGACTGTTGTTACCGAGAGGCTAAGTCCGTTCGGGCGGGCCTGTCAATCATTTCCCGCGCGGTGGATGGCGTTCGCCAGGGCCAGGAATTCATGTTCTGAAAGGGTTTCGCCGCGCCGTTGCGGGTCAATTTCCACCCGCTCCAGACCGGCATCACTGCCCTCGACCTTGCCTTTCAGGGCCCTGCGCAGGGTCTTGCGTCGCTGTTGAAAAGCAGCTCGGACCACCGCGCGCAGAACGGGAAGGCTCTCGATCTCGACGGGCTCCTCGGTCGGGTCGAACAGCAGAAAGGTGGAGCGCACGTTGGGCCGGGGAACGAAGTCGTCCGGGCCCAGTTCCATGACCCTGTGCGCCCGGGAGAAAAGCCGGGTCCAGACCGAGAGCGTGCCGTAATTGCGGGTGCCGGGCTCCGCGAGCAGTCGGTCGGCGACTTCGGCCTGCACCATGAAGCCCCAACGGCGGAACGGGTTGCGCGGTCCCAGGAGCGCGCCGAGCAGGCGTCCCGAAATGTTGTACGGCAGGTTCCCGAGCAGGACCACGGGCGAGCCCAGTTCGCGCACCATGCCGCCCAAATCGGCTTTGAGCGCGTCTTCGTGGCGGATCTCGGTGTTCGCGGGCAGACCGTCGTCGCGCAGCGCCGCGACCATACCGCGGTCGACCTCGATCGCGATCAACCGGCGTACCACTTCCGCAATCGGCCGCGTCAACTGACCCAGCCCAGGCCCGATCTCGATGGCCGCGTCGTCACTGCACAATTCTGTAAGTTCCACGATGCGCTTCGCGGTCGCTGAAGAGTGCAGAAAGTTCTGCCCCCTCGATTTGGACGGCGCCAGGCCGCGCTGTGCGAGAGCATCGCGGATACGGGTCATGGGGTCGCGCCCGCCATGCCCAATGGAACCCGCGAGAACGCTTCGAGATCGAGCGAAGAGACGCGCCCGGCCCGGAGCATGCCGTCGGCCACGGCACCGATCATGGCGGCGTTGTCTGTGCACAGTCGGATCGCCGGGAACCGGACTTCCAGCCCGCGCTCGCTCGCCAGGGCCGCCATGCGCTCGCGAAGTCGCGAGTTGGCCGCAAGTCCGCCGACCACCGCGATGCGCGAAAGCCCGGTTTCGTCGAGCGCGCGCTGCGCCTTTTCGATCAGGACATCGCAGACGGCTTCCTGGAACGAGGCAGCGAGATCCGCGATATCGCCTTCTCCGAGCACTCCGCCGCTGGCTTCCTCACAACGCGTTGCGGCCAGCGAAACCGCCGTCTTCAGGCCTGAAAAGCTCATCTCGAGACCCGAGTCGCGCAGCATCGGCCTGGGAAAACTCCAGCGTTCCCCGTTCCCCGAGCGCGCGCGCTCGTCGATCTCGCGCCCGCCGGGATAGCCCAGGCCCATGCGTTTGGCGATCTTGTCGAACGCCTCTCCGGCAGCATCGTCGCGCGTCTGGCCCAGCAGGACCAGTTCGGCCAGCGTCTGCACGCGATAGAACTGGGTGTGCCCACCGGAAACGACCAGTCCCAGGAAAGGCAATTCCAGCGGTCGATCGCCGAGCAATGCGGACGCGAGATGCCCTTCGATGTGGTGCACACCGATCAGCGGCAGTCCGGTGCGATAAGCCAGCCCCTTCGCGAAGCACAAACCGACCAGCAGGGATCCGATCAAACCGGGGCCCGAGGTGACGGCGATCGCATCGACCTCTTCCAGCCCGACTCCGGCTTGATCGAGAGCGCGCCCCACGACACCGTACAGGTGTTGGACGTGATCTCGGCTGGCCAGTTCCGGGACCACACCGCCATAGGGCGCGTGGACCGCATCCTGGCTGTGCACCACCGACGCCAAGACCTGGTGGCCGTCGCGCACGAGCGCCGCCGCCAGATCGTCGCATGAGGACTCGATGCCGAGGATGAGAGGCAAGGCGAGGTGTCTCCCGGATTTCCTGGGCCCGGATGTCCGAAACCGGGGTTAGTGCTCGAGCTTCTCCTGCTGGCTCTTGCAATCGATGCACAGCGTGGCAACCGGACGCGCCTGCAGACGCTTGAGGCCGATATCCTCGCCGCACGACAAGCACTTGCCGTAGGTGCCTGCTTCGATCTTCGCCAGCGCGGCTTCGATCTTCTGCAAGAGAACCCGTTCGCGTTCGCGAAGCCTACCGACAAAAGCCAGTCCGCTCTCGGAGGACGCGGAGTCGATCTCGTCGGAGAAATCATCGGGGTCCAGGTGGATGTCGCCTGCAAGCGCCTTGCGCGCGTTCTCGATCAAGCGCTCTTTGTTCTCGTTGAGATACTTGATGAACTTCTTCTGATCCGTCTTCCTCACTGACCGAGAATCTCCAACTGTCTGCGGGCCTCGGTCACACGCGGGGAACTCGAATGGTCTCGAACGATTCGCTCGAAGATCTGGCGAGCGGCCGGTGTGTAGGAGGCACTTTGTCCTGTCTTTTTTCCGATCTCCAAAAGCGCGATGCCCTGGCGGTAGAGCGCATCGGGAACTTTGTTCCCGTCGGGATACTGCTTGACCACCTGGTCAAACGTAACCGCCGCCTGTTCGTGGTCACCGAGCTTGAAGTGGGACTCTCCCATCCAGAAAAGAGCGTTGTCTGCATAATCTGAAGACGGGTGAGTTTGGAGAAAGGCCTGAAATCGGTCAATGGCTGAAACGTGCTCTCCGGCGCGATAGCGGCGAAAAGCCTCTTCGTAGTCCCTGACCTCGCCACCGACGCCGCTCATGGGTGTGGGGGCGGCGGTGGGCGTCACGATATTCGGCGAACCGGCAGCCGGCTGGCCCTGGCTTGTCGGACCACTTCCCGAGCCCGAGGCATCGCGCGTTGCCGGCCTGGCAGCGGCGCTGGCCCGACTCGCGACCTCACGGGCCGCAACGGCCTCTTCCATGGCAGTGTCGGCAAGGTGGCGTGCCGCTTCGATCTCGCCCCGCATATTGGCGATCTCTTCGTGGAGCGATGCGACCTCCACGCCCAGTTCGGCCAGGCGAGAAGAGGAACCACCCCCTCCGCCTCCGCGAGCCTGCTTCAGATCCTCGACGTCCCGGCGAACTGCCTGAAACTCCGGCACGGTGATGCAGCCTAAACTGAACACCAGCGCCGCAGCACTCAGCAGTACCGGGGGGGCCAGATACCTCACCTTGCGACGAAGTCGTCCCGCCGGTTCTTCGCCCAGGCGGTTTCGTTATGCCCGCGTATAGCCGGATTCTCTTCGCCGAAGCTGACCGTTCCGACGCGCGAAGCCGCAACACCGAGGTCGATCAGATAGCGTCGAGCTGAATCGGCGCGCTTCTGACCGAGGGCCAGATTGTACTCTTCGCTGCCGCGTTCATCCGCATTGCCCTGGATCGTCACGCGCAGATCGGCGTTCCGAGACATCACGTCGGCGTTCCGCTTGAGCGCGGCTCGCGCCTCAGAGCCGAGGCCGTGATCGTCGAAGCCAAAGTAGACGGAGAGCAGATCAGCGGAACTCGCATCCGCACCTCTGCCACTCTGGCCGGCCGTATTGAGTCCGGGATCCGGAGCCGCCTCTTTGAAGCTTTCCGTTTTCTCCGGCTCGGCCGCTGGTTCGGGCCCAGTGCTGGCACAACCAAAGGCCATAGCCACGACCGTTACAATGAAAAGTCGTCTAATCACGCCGATTCCCCCTTTATCGGATTTGCGGTCGGATCGCCCACGACTCCGCGCTAAACCGCCGAACTTGTAACCTATCCGACCGAAACTGCAACGATTCCGGTCCCTGACCTCACTCCAGCCAGCCAGACCAGGCCGGATTTGAACAATTGCGGAACCCTTCGGTCAGGAGGGTCAGATTCCTCCCATCCACGTCGATCCGGTACAGATTCTTTCTTCCCTTGCGGGAAGAGCGAAAGACGATCTTCCGGCCATCTGGGGACCAGGCGGGATCCTCATCCGAGCGCGGATGGACCACCAGCGGCGTGGTATAGCCGGTTTCGGGGTCGATCAGGTACAGATCGAAATTCGTGCCCGTCTGGGCCGTATAGGCGATCCACTCACCGGTGGGCGACCAGGCCGGGCTGGCGTTGTAACCGCCCTTGAAGGTGATCCGGCGCTCCAGAGAAGCGGCTCCCAGCTCTTTGATGTAGATCTGGGGCGAGCCGGTGCGATCCGAGACGAATGCGACCCGCTTGCCGTCCGGCGACCAGGCGGGCGAGGTCTCGATCGAGCGATGGGTCGTGAGCCGGGTCAACTTCCCTCCCTTCGAGTTCACCGTGTAGAGGTCGGTGTTTTCTTTCTGGTTCATGACCAGAGCGATCGAGCCATTGGTCGGAGACCAGGTCGCGCGGTACTTCGGGCTGTTCCCCCCCAGCAGACGTCCGCCTTTCCTGGGGCCGCGAAACAGCGTCCACACATCCGGGCGTCCGCCTTTGTACGAGGTATAGACCAGCGCCTTGCCATCAGGAGACCAGGACGGAAAGAGATTGATCGAGTTGTTATTGGTGACGGCGCGCTTGTTCGAGCCGTCTGCGTTCATCAGGTACAACTCCTTGTTGCCCGTCTTGTCGGAGATGAATGCGATCTGAGTGGCGGACACACCGCGGCGACCGCTGAAACGTTCGACGATCTCGTCGGCAACGGTACGCGCCAGCAGGCCGATTTCCTTGCGATGGCGATCGATGCGCACGCGATCCCCCTGTTCGCGGCAACGCAGGATGTCCCAGACCTTGAAGCGCGCACGCAGACGCTCTCCGGAGAGTTCGAGCTTGCCCTGTAGGAGGATGTCGGCCCCGATGCCCCGCCAGTTCTCGCACGCGATTCCCGATGCGCTGTAGTCGGATGTCTGCACCGGCTCGAGAAAGGCGTCGGGCGACACGACCTCGAGCACACTCGAGAAGGTGATGGCCTGCGTGAGCTCGCGATAGAACGGCTCCACGTACGCAGCGGCCTCGCCCTCGGCCTGAAAGCGCTGCACCGCCACCTGATAGTCGCGCCCCCCCGAGCCGTGCACCTCGACGTGGATCCGATCCTCCGCACCCACAGGCGCGGCAAAAAGCAGGACGAGCAGTACGACCGAAGCCTGGCGCATCAACGAATCTCCAATATGTCGAACGAGACGGTGACGATCCCCACCCGGGCTGGAGGAGTGGGCAGTTGATCGACTCGGCGGATGGCACGCTCGGCGGACTCATCGCAGAATCGGTTGCCCGAAGAAGCGGTCCGGGTCACCGACTTCACGCTACCGTCGGGCGCCACTCGGATCTCGAAATGCGAGGGTTTGGGATGCATTTTGCAGGCGGCCCCCACCCATTGCTGATAGAACAACGCCGTGAGCTTCTTCTGATAGCCGGCCTTTTCGGGATCGAAAATGCCCCTTCGAGAATTCGGACTTGCCGTACCGGTCCCCGGCTTCGGCTGCCTCTCGTCCACTTTCTTGCGCAGGCTCTCCAGGAGGTCTTCGGGCGAAGGCGGCGCTACCGCGGCGGGTTTTTTCGCCGCGGTCTTGGCCACAGGTTTCGGCTTCGGCTTCGGTTTGGCTTTGGGAGCGGGCTTGGGCTCCTTGGGCAGCTTGGGGATCACGATCTCATCGACGACCTGCTTGGGAGGCGCCGGTCTGGCCGCAGCGGGTCTGGGAGGCGGGGCCGCACGCGGGGCGGCCGTCACCACATCGATATAGACGGGCGTCGGAGGATTCAACAGGACGCTGGGATTCGGCGCGAACCACAGACCGAAGGCCAGTAGGACGTGCCCTGCCGCGCTCCACAGAAAGAGCCGGCGGAAACGCTCGTCATCGAACAGGCTCTGCGCCGAGTCGTACACGAATTCACGCCTCGGGCTCGGTGACCATCCCGATGCGCGTTGCGCCCGCGTGTCGCAAGATGGCGAGCGCCTTGGCGACCGTGCCGTACGCGACCTTCGAGTCTGCGCGCAGGAAGACGGCCTTGTCGTCCCGCGTCGCGAAGATACTGGTCAGTTTCGTTTTCAGTTGATCGATGGGCACTTTCTTGCTCTGCAGGAAGACGGCACCGTTTTTCTTCACCGTTACGACGAGTGGCTCGCTCTGACCCTTCAATCCTTCCGACTGAGTCTTGGGCAGTTCGATCTCGATGCCCTGCTGGATCAGCGGTGCGGTCACCATGAAGATGATGAGCAGCACCAGCATGACGTCCACGAAGGGCGTCACGTTGATCTCCGACATCACCCGGCGCCGGCCGCGCTGAACTTCCATCAGCGCACCGCGCTGCCGCGAAGCAGATCGCCAAATTCGCGACAGAACGTGTCGAGTCGCGTGAGAATATTGGAAACCCGTGCGTTGGAGTAGTTGTAGGCGATGACTGCGGGAATCGCGGCAAAGAGCCCGACGGCGGTCGCGATCAGCGCTTCGGCAATTCCCGGTGCAACGACGGCCAGACTCGCAGAGCCGGTCGTTCCGATCTGCTGGAAGCTGTTCATGATGCCGATGACGGTTCCGAACAATCCCACGAAGGGCGCCGAACTACCCACCGTCGCCAGGAATGAAAGCCCCCGCTCGAGGCGTTGGGATTGATCGTCGCGGATCCAGTACATGCGACGAATGACGCGCTCGAGTTGTTCGCGCTCGATCAACTCCGAAGAGCCTTGCTCCTTTTCGAGTTCGACGACCTCGTCGAAGCCCGCTTTGAACACGAGCGCGAGCGGACTCGCCTTGCGCTTGCGGGCGATCTCGTACACCGCGTCGAGCGGTTTGTTGTGATACGCCTCGAGGAAGATTCGCGTCGCACCATCTACCCGGCGCAGTTCGCCGATTTTCATCAAGATGATCGCCCACGAAGCGATCGAAGCCAGGACCAGTGCGAACAACACGCCGGTAACGACGGGGCTGGCACCAAAGATCAAATCGAGCATGAAAAGCGAACCCTCGGGGGAGAGGAAGAAGCGCGAAGACCCGGAGCGCCGGTCGTTCAACGCTGTCGGGACGGTCGAAAGCTAATGGGGTCTCTGCCACCCGTCAACGGAGTTCAACAGGCGAGGCGGTATCGTGTTGCTAAGATCCCGCCTCGCCCATCTTCTCGCCGTGAGCGGGATCACCTCGGGCGTTTCGGGGGGGGGGACGCTATGCAGATCCATATCAGTCGGGACGATCCGTGCAAGGTCAAAGCGGACGGACTCGTCGTTACCATGACGACAAGCGATGCGCTTCCGCGAGCGCTGCGCTCACTCGACGAAGCACTCGACGGCCAGTTGTCGCTATACGTCGACAGCGGGGACTTCACGGGAAAATCAGGTCAGATGGTGCGATTTCCCGCCTCCGGCATCGGCGCGGAGCGCGTACTGCTTGTTGGACTGGGAAAAGACGGCGAGGTAACGAGCGAAACCCTGCGCGCGGCAGCGGGTCGAGCGATCCGATCGCTCGCGCGCAGCAAGGGCAAGCTCGCGGCCTTCATCGCACCCAGCACACGACGCATCAAATCCGAAGGAGTCGGCCAGGCACTCGCCGAAGGCGCGATCCTCGGCACCTACACTTTCGAGCGATACAAAACGGGCAAGACCGAGACTCCCGAACTGGACAGACTCAACATCCTGACCGCAGATGCAAAACAGGTCGGCGGATTGCGCAAGGGGGCCAAACTCGGCGCAGTGCTGGCCGAATCGACGAACCTCGCGCGCGACCTTTCGAACGAACCCGGCAGCGTTCTCACCCCAGAAGCCATGGCCAAACAGGCGCGGACCATGGGTCGCGATACCGGGCTCAAAGTCAGCATCTACGGTCCCAAGGAACTCGAGAAGCACGAAATGGGCGGCATTCTGGCGGTCGGACGGGGTAGTGCAAATTCTCCGAGACTGATCATCATGGAGCACGGCGCGCCCACGCGCGGAGCCCGGCGACGCAAGCGCGTCGCACTGGTAGGGAAAGGCATCACCTTCGACACCGGCGGCGTCTCGCTCAAACCGGGAGCCGCGATGGACGAGATGAAGCACGACATGTCCGGAGGCGGCGCTGTCATCGGCGCCATGCGCGCCATCGCGCTGCTCAAGCTCCCGCTGCACGTGATCGGCATCGTCGCGGCCGCCGAGAACGCACCCGACGGCAACGCCTATCTGCCAGGCGATATCGTCAAGACCGCAAGTGGCAAGACGATCGAAGTCCTCAACACCGATGCCGAGGGACGCATCGTCCTCTCCGACGCACTGCACTACGCCCGCGAACAGGAACCCGATGCGATCATCGATCTGGCCACGCTCACGGGCGCGTGTGTCGTGGCGCTAGGCGATGCATGCTGTGCGGTGATGGGCAACGATGACAAGCTGGTCGACAAGATTCAGCGCGCAGGCGACCGCGCCCACGAACGCGCCTGGCCGATGCCGCTCTGGTCCGAGCACAAAAAGGCCGTCGAGGGCACCGTCGGAGACATCAAGAACACCGGCGGACGCGCGGCCGGCACACTCACGGCCGGCGCGTTCCTCTCGAATTTCGTCGGAGACATTCCCTGGGCCCATCTCGACATCGCGGGCACCGCCTGGACCACCCGGGAGCGACCCTATAACGCCAAGGGAGCGACTGGATTTGGCGTGCGACTGCTCCTGGAGTTATTGAGAAGCTGGAAATAGGTCAATTCGCAGAATATCCGGCTCAGATTCCGCGTCCGAGGGGTGCGTTGACGGTTGGGCGGGGGGTGCGTACCCTCCGGTCCGCATTGGATTGGCGGAGCGACTCTGACCGGTCCCTGGCGTCAGACATCCGGGACGCGATCGTCGATGTGAGCATCGATCCGAATCGGGACTTCGAACTCAGGGAGCCCATCAACGGGTCCAGTCAACTATTGGAGAGGCTTTACATGCGTGTAGTAGTGAGAACTCTGGCTCTGAGTGCGATGGCAGCTCTGCTGCTGGCCAGCGCGGGCGCGGCAAGCGCCGATGCCGAACTGGACAAGGGCAAGCAGGTCTATGCGACCTTCTGTGCCACCTGCCACGGCCCAGAAGGGGACGGACAGGGCATGGTAGGCAAGACGCTGCAGCCGCCACCACGGGACTTCACCACGGGCGACTTCAAGTACGGTGGAAGCGACAAGGAGATCTTCGACCTGATCTCCAACGGTGCCGCCTCCAAGGGTGGATCCCCGCTCATGGCTCCCTGGGGTGGCGTCATCCCAGAAGCAGATCGCCACGCGCTGGTGAAGGTCATCAATTCGTTCATAAAGAAGTAGGTTCGGCCTCCTCGAAGGCCTGACCGTTCACGACGGCCAGCGCTAGAGGCCCAGCCGGACCTCTAGCAGGCAACGGAAAAACCCATTCCCGTCATCACGCGGCGTCTTTCATCCGCGCTCTTCGTTGCTGAAACTCGCTGTAGAGGCACTACAGCTTCGCCTCAGCGCCTCGAGCGCGAACGAAATCCACTCGCATGTCTCGGTCGAGGGTTCTTCCGCAGCCTGCTAGCGCTATTCTGTCCACTTGAGCGTAGACCTCCCACACGATCTCGAAGATCTGGAAGACGGCGCCGAGACCGAAATCGCGGATTCCGATACCGTGGATTCCGGAGTCGCGGATTCGCCTGTAGCGACAAAGGTCCCAGGCGATTCCGCGCTCGTTTCGCGGGACCCTCTCGATCGCTACTTCGCCGAGGTCGCCAAATACCCGCTTCTCTCACGCGAAGAAGAGAAGGCGCTGGCCCTGCGCGTGCAGGAAGACGGCGATCCGGATGCGGCCGAGAAGCTGGTCCTTTCCAATCTGCGTCTGGTGATCAAGATCGCCATGGACTATCGGCGTGTCTGGACCAATGTGCTCGACCTGATCCAGGAGGGGAACGTCGGGTTGCTGCAGGGCGTGCGGCGCTACGACCCGACTCGGGGCGTCAAGCTGTCCTCGTACGCCGCCTACTGGATCCGCGCCTACATCCTCAAGTACCTGATCGACAATATTCGCCTCGTGCGGGTGGGTTCGAGTCGCGCCGAGCGCAAGCTGTTCTTCCAGCTCAACCGCGCCAAGCGGGAACTCGAACACCAGGGCCTCGACCCGGAACCCAAGCTGATCGCGGAGAAGCTCGGTGTAAAGGAGCCGGAAGTCGTCGACATGCAGCACCGCCTGGCCCAGGGCGACCTGTCGATCGACGCGCCCGCACGCAGGGAAGAGTCGGACTCCGCGAGCTTCGGCGATTTCATTCCGACGGCGGACCACCCCACCGACGAGATCGTGGGTGAGCAAGAAATGCGCGCGACCTTCATGCGCCACATCCGGGCGTTTAGCGCGGATCTCGACGAGCGCGAGGGCGCGATCGTGCGCGATCGTCTGATCGCCGAAGAGCCCAGGACTCTGCAGGACCTCGGCGACGAGTTCGGCCTGACGCGGGAGCGCGTGCGTCAGATCGAAAAGGCGCTGATCGACCGGCTGCGCGAATACCTCAAGGACAAGCTGGTCGACTTCGACCTGTGGAGTCCGTCGAACTGATCGGTCGCGTTATTCGATCCGCGACACCTGCTGGTCTGCGCGCACGAGCGGATCTCGACTGAAACGCGACTGCGTTTCGTCCTGTAGAGCAATCTCGAGCGCCTTCGTGTCCCAGCCTGTTTCGAGTTCGAGCGCCTCTTCCCAGGGCATGCCCTCTTCGCAGCGGTCGAGCCAGCGCCCGATTGCGCCCGGCTTGTGGGTCTCGATCAACTCGATCGCCGCACGCGATTCCAGGTATGCGAGCAGCGCCCGCCGTCCTGCGAGTCCACCGAAGCCCTTCACCAGGGTGGACAGTGGAATCCAGGTGTCATCGCGAATCGCCTCGACCAGACGCCGCCATTCACTGCGCGAGACGCGAGACCGACCGCGTGCTCGCTCTTCAGCGCGATCTGCAATGCCCTCGTTCAAGAAGAACGGCTGGTGGCTCTTGCGCGCATTCATGAACAGCGCGTGCGAGTACTCGTGCATCAAGAGCGCGTAGAGTTCGTTGCGCGGGCGCCGCGCCGATACGACATGTATTGCACCGTCGTAGAAGCCGACGGTCGCAAAGCCGAAGCGATGCTCGTGTTCCTTCAGATAGTGCGCGCGCGTGTAGAGTCGCACTTCGAGCGGCTCGGGTAGTGTCTGGCCGAATTCGTCATTCATCGTGCTACGCACTTCGTCCAGCATCTCCACGACCTGCTCGCCGTACTCGCGGCCCGCGAACTGATGATCGTACGCTACGTTGAAATGCGAGGACGCCAGTGAACGGGTCTCCCAATTCTGATCCCTGGCATTTGCGAGAGCCAGTTCCTCATCGAGTTCCCCGCGCATGCGCTGAGCTACCTCGCGCCATTTGGGCGGCAGTATCGCGCCGCCGTCGAGCACCGCGACGATCGCATCTCGCGACGCTTCGAGACGTCCGCGATGCCGCTCGACCAGAGCCAGTACATAGGGAGCTTCGTGCCGCGACGGATGCGAACGAAGCAGACGACGCAGCTGTCGCAGACCGGCCTGAAGTTCGCCCCGCAAGATATCGCCACGCGCCGCCATGACGGCGCGCAGATAGCGGTCTTCCTCTGCGTCCATCCGGCGCGGTTCGAGCTTCTCGCCCGTGATCTGGCCACCCCACTCCACCGATAGTTGCTCGGGAGCGATCCGTTCCGCCTCCGCCGACGGCGGGCCGGCGCGATTGGTCAGGTAGGTATGCCCCTTGCTGTCGATCCAGACGGCGACCTTGCTGGGAAGCACGACCACCGCCAGCAGAAACAGCCCGCCGGGAACCAACCATCGAGAGAGAGAGAATGTGCTCTTCACTCGCTGAGTTTTCGGATCCCGGGCCGCCCGTCTGAAGTCGAGACTCACTCAGCGACGGCGCAACTGTCCCACGATGTGTGCAAGTTCCGGCAGGATCAGCTGATCCATGGCCGTTTTCACGGCACCCGACGAGCCGGGCGTAACGTACACGACACTGCCGCCGATCGTGCCGGCGACCGCCCGCGAAAGCACCGCAGCAGCGCCAATCTCCTCGAACGAGAGCGCGCGAAACAGTTCGCCGAAACCGGAAAGCTGCTTGTCGAAGAGCGGCATCAATGTATCTGGCGTGACGTCTCGCGCCGAGACGCCCGTGCCGCCGGTCACGATGACCGCCTCGATCTCGCTACGGCGGGCAAAGTGCAAGACCGCGCTGCGGATCGCGTCGGCTTCATCCCTGACGATCTCGCGCTCGGCCACGCGATGCCCCGCCTCCAGCAGCTTCTCTTCGATCAGCTTGCCCGAAGCATCTGTCTCGCGGGTTCGGGTGTCGCTGACCGTCAAAACGCCGCAGGCAACGACCTTGGGCGCGTAGGCGCGGTGTTCAGCGGGTGCCCCGGAGCCATGTCCGTGATGGTGGGGCTTGTCGTGGTCGTGATGGTGACCCGACCCGCTCAAGGGTTCTCCTCGACCCAGTAGGCTCCGCTCTTGGCGAACTCCTTTTTCCAGATCGGAACGGTGTGCTTGAGCGTGTCGATGGCGAAGCGACAGGCTTCGAAGGCCTCGGCGCGATGCGGGGCGGCCGCGGCGATCATGACCGCGGCGTCGCCGATCGCGAGCCGTCCCACGCGATGCAAGATGGCCAGTTTTACGTGGGGCCAGCGACCCTGCGCCTTGTCGACGATCTTGCGCATCTCCTTGGTGGCCATCGGCACGTAGGCTTCGTATTCCAGGTGGTCGATTTCCTCGCCGCGCGCGATGTTGCGCACCACGCCGGTGAAGGTCACGACGCCTCCCATTTCAGGACCGGAGACTTCGGCCAGCAGTTCGTCCATCGAGAGCGGCTCCGAGCGCACCCAACTGCGCTCCGAACCACCGCTTACGGGCGGCAGCAGGGCCACTTCATCGCCATCGCTGAGCGCCGTCGTGAGCGCCGCGCGTTCCTCATTGAGCGAGATGAGCAGGCGGCCGCGATAGCGCACGAGGATCGGCGTGTCGGCCTCGACGCGCTCCATCAGCTTGGCGATGGAAGCGTCGGCCGGCAATTCAAGCTCTAGGGACTTGTGGCCGACGGCCTCACGAAGACCCGCGAATAGGAGCACCCGTACGCGCATGTCGGCAACCCTAGGTGATGGCAGAGATGAGATCAACGCGGCCGCAGCCCGGCCGGTGAAACCCGCAACGGTGCGCCGTGCGCTGGATGCGCTGCGACCGGGCCTGATCGCCGACGGAGGCAACGTCGAGTTGGCATCCGTCGATGAAGACGGAACCGTGCACGTCGTGCTGCAAGGCGCCTGCGCGAGCTGTCCGGCGTCCGAAATGACCCGGAAACTCGTTCTGGAACCGGCGCTTCGACTGAAAGTGCCGGGCGTGACGTCGGTGCTGATCGGCACCTGAGCCGGACGAGCCGACCCGGCTGACCGAAAGAGCCGACCCAGCTGACCGAAAGAGCCGACCGTCGGGGCGCCGAAGCGCCCCGACCGATCAGATCCGTTCAGCTGGAGCTGCTGCCGCTGGAAGCCGAATCGTGCTCGGGCTTCTCATCGGTCTTTTTCGTCTGCTCGCTCTTCTCGTTCTTCTCGTTCTTCTCGTTCTTGTTCTGGCTGCGCGAGCGATCGCTCATTCCCGGCGCGCTCATGTCGATGCGTCCATTGACCTGGGCGCCTTCTTCGACGAGCAGGCTGGCCGTCTGGATGTCGCCGAGGACACAGCCGGTCTTGTGGATCGACACCTGGCCGCTGGCGATGATGTCGCCCTGAACCTCGCCGGAGATGATCACCGTCTCCGACGTGATGTTCGCCTGGACGTGACCCGTCTCACCGACGATCAGCGTGTTTTCACTGGTGATCTCGCCCTCGAAGCGGCCGTCGATACGGACGGTGTCCTTGAAGGACAGCTTTCCCGAGAACTCGGATCCCTGGTCGATAAATGCGGTCAGAGCACCAACGCCCCCGCCGCCACCGTTGTTCGGCGCGCTCATTCCGCCTCCTCCAGGGCGCGTGTCGTCCCTTTTTCGGAATTCGTTAAAAGCCATTTGTGAGTCACTCCTTTAGGGCCGGTCTACGCAAGACTTGCGGTCGAATTGCCTATCGGTCTGCTATCCCCGTCGCTTGAGAACTTCGTTGCCCGTGTTGTTATCCTCCCGACCACGATGAACCGAGAAGACCACACGGCAATTCAAACTGAGTTGAGAGGCGCACGCGCCCGAAACAAGCTGCACGGCGCTTACTTGCTGGAAGGTGCTTCGGGAACCGGCAAGACGGAGATCGTCTGCTGGTTCGCGAAGCTGTTGCTCTGTCGTGCGGGGGGCGACGATCCCTGCGGGGAGTGTCACGACTGTCGTCTGCTTTCATCAAACGACGGCAAAGACGAATCCGAAGATCCGCCTGCCCTGCCCGGACACCCCGATCTGAAGTGGGTCCAACCGGACGGAGCGTATGTGAAGGTCGACCAGATTCGCGATTTGCAACGCGATCTCAGTCTGGTGGCCAACGAAGGCGGACGCCGGGTGGGACTCGTTCTAGGTGCGGAGCGTTTGCGAGTCGAAGCCGCCAATGCGCTGCTCAAGACCCTGGAAGAACCGCCGGAAGACACCGTGCTGATCCTGGTGGCCGAGTCCTCCGAGGCGCTGCCGAAGACCCTGCGATCCCGGACGGTCCGGCTGCGGTTGGTCGCGCCTCGCGAAAGCGAAGTCCGCGAGCAGTTGATCGCAGAAGGCCTGAGCGAGTCCGAGGCCTGGCTCGCCAGCACCGTCAGCGGAGGCAGTGCCGAGCACGCCCGAGCCTGGGCACAAACTCACTCCGAGGACGCGGCTGAGATCCGCACCATGATCGAAGGGATCGCCGCCTGCGGTGCCAGCGAGATCCTGGAGTTCTGCGAGCGTTTCCGCGGTGGGGAAGTGGCGCGCAAGCGGACGGAACTGTTCATGGCCGTCCACGATGCCCTCACCCGGGGATCTGCGGAAGCCGCCGCCCAGCAGGGAAACGGCAAGACGCTGACGCTCTGGCTGGAGCGCTTCGAGGCCGGACGCGACGCTCAGCGCGAAATGCGACGCCGAAACCTGAACCCTCAACTCGTAGTCGAGGGCCTTCTGATGGATCTGCGCGCGAGCATCTGAAACACGCCGGGCTATCCTTGCCTGCTCATGGCCGAGATCTTCTACGTCACGACACCGCTGTACTACCCGAATGCCGCACCGCACATCGGCAGCACCTACACTACGACGGTGGCCGACACGCTCGTGCGCTACCACCGCGCGGCGGGTGAGAACTGCTTCCTGCTCACTGGCATCGACGAGCACGGCGAGAAGATGGTCGAAGCAGCCGAGAAGGAAGGCCTGACGCCCCAAGCCTTCGTCGACGGCATGGCCGAGCGCTTCCGCTCGACCTGGGACACGCTCGGCCTGAAGTACGACCGCTTCATCCGCACGACGGATGCCGACCACAAGCAGGCGGTGCGGACCTTCTGGCAGACCATCTACGATCGCGGTGAGATCGAGTTGCGCGAGTACACGGGTCGCTACTGCGTCGGCTGCGAGCGCTACCTGACCGAACGAGAACTCGACAACGGTCGCTGCACGCAACACGACGCCGAACCCGAGGAACGCAGCGAAGCCAACTACTTCTTCAAGATGTCAAACCACTTCGAGTGGTTGATTGGCGAGATCGAGGCGAACCCGCAACTAATCACGCCAGAGCGTTACCGAAACGAAGTCCTCTCAACGCTCAAGAGCGGCGCGCTCGAAGACCTGTGCATCACGCGACCGCGTGAGCGCCTGTCCTGGGGAATCGCAGCTCCCTGGGACGAAGACTATACGATCTACGTCTGGATCGATGCGCTCGTGAACTATCTGACGGGTATCGGCTACCCCGACGGTGAAAACTTCGAGAGCCACTGGGCGGGGGCGCATCACCTGATCGCCAAGGACATCCTCAAGCCACACGGAATCTTCTGGCCGACCATGCTGCACGCAGCCGGTGTTCCGCTGTACCAGGGCCTGCACGTACACGGCTACTGGAACATGGAAAACACCAAGATATCCAAGAGCCTGGGCAATCTGGTCGATCCCCTGGTCATGCGAGACAAATACGGTTTCCCGTCTTTCAGGTACTACATACTGCGAGACATGTCCTGGGGTCTGGACAGCGACTTCTCCGAAGAGAGCCTGATACAGCGAGTGAACGCCGACCTGGCCAACGACCTGGGAAATCTGCTCAATCGCAGTATCAGCATGCTGGCGAAGTACTGCGACGGAGTGGTCCCCGAGTACCGGGAACCCGGCGATCTTTCGGAAACGGCCGTGCGCGTGGCGCAGGAGGTCGATCGCCACATCCGCGAATTCAGCACACAGCGCGCGCTGTCAGCGCTCTGGGAACTCCTGTCAGCGGCCAATAAGTACGTGGACAGCGAGGCACCGTGGGCGCTGGCCAAGGATCCGGAAAAACGCGCCAAGCTCGAAGATGTGATGTACGAGTTGTGTGAGTCGCTGCGCGTAATCGCGGTGCTACTCGAGTCCTTCCTTCCGGAAACGAGTTTGAAGATCATGGAGAGCCTGGGCGAGCCGATCTGTACCGGCACGCTCGCCGAGAGGCTCGTATGGGGCCAGCTCAGCGCAGGGACACAGACGAAGAAGATCGAAGCCCTGTTTCCTCGCATCGAGACGGAGTGAAACTCTTCGACAGCCACGCACACGTGGGTGCACCGGACCTTCTGGCGGAAGCGCCGGCCATCCTGGAACGGGCACGTCAAGCGGGAGTGGTGGGCGTGATTGCCATCGGTGCCGGGTACGGGGTTGGCGCCAACGCCGGCGCGGTCAGCCTGGCCCAGGAACAAGCCGGGGTCTGGGCGACGACCGGCGTACACCCCCACGACGCGAATGAGTGGAGTGAAATCTCGGCCCGTGCGATCGACGGCTGGTGCGCGCATGAAAAGGTCGTAGCCGTCGGGGAATGTGGACTCGACTACTGGTACGAGCACTCACCGCGCGAAGCCCAGGCGGAGTGCCTGCGTGGCCAGATCCAGCTCGCGCATCGAAGGCAGCTACCGCTGGTCATCCACGTGCGACCCAGCCGGGACACACGCGACGCCTTCGACGACATCCTGCGCATCTTCGACGAGGAAAATGCAGACCGCGCCGGAGGCGTCATCCACTGCTTCTCCGGCGACCAGATCTTCGCCGATGACTGCCTCGCACGCGGCTTCGACATCGGATTCTCGGGCATCGTCACCTTCAAGAGTGCCGAAGATCTGCGCGAGGTGGCACGTCAGGTACCGCCGGACCGGATCCTGATCGAGACCGACTCCCCGCTTCTCGCTCCGGTTCCCCACCGCGGCAAGCGCAATGAACCCGCATGGGTGGGCCGAGTTGCGGAATGCCTGGCAGAAACGCTCGACTGCAGTGCCGAGTCGATCGCTGAACGAACCACCGCAACCACCTGTCGGGCATTTGCTCTCGAGCCGCCCGCATGAGTGGGCTGCTCGAACTGGCCAGTGGCATCGCACGCGAAGCGGGAGAGCTTTCCCGCAGCCGTTTCGGCCAGAAACGCGAGATCGAAACGAAGAGCAGTTCGATCGATCTGGTCACCGACGTAGACCGCGCCTGTGACGCGCTGATTCGCGCGCGCATCGAAACCGCTCGACCAGATGATGCGATCGTCACCGAAGAGGCCGACCCCCGCGACGGCAAGAGCGGCGTGTGCTGGATCGTCGACCCGATCGACGGAACGACGAACTACGCCCACGGATTTCCACACTACGCGATCTCGATCGGCATCGAACTCGAAGGCACACGACATGTGGGCGTGGTCTACGACCCGATGAAGGACGAACTCTTCGCTGCCGAACGCGGTGCGGGAGCTTCGCTCAACGGGGACGCGATACGCGTGTCGCAGGAAAGCGAACTCGGGCGGGCTTTGCTCGCGACCGGCTTTGCCTACGATGCTCACTCGGGTGAGAACACGAACCTGGAATATTTCTCGCGTTTCCTGAGACGCGCTCAGGCCATACGTCGCGCGGGCTCTGCGGCGTTGGATCTGGCCTACATCGCATGCGGACGCTTCGACGGGTTCTGGGAACTCTCTCTACATCCCTGGGACGTGGCCGCCGGAATCCTGTTGATCGAAGAAGCGGGTGGCCACACGAGTGACCTCGACGGGGGCGCGACACCTTCCCAGGGCGAACGGATCGTGGCGAGCAACGGACGGCTGCACGAGCAACTGCTCCAGGTCTTGTCTGGCGCCTGATTAGGAGCCTGTGTCCGGTGCGACGGGAGTCGCTTCGGCTTCATCTTCCTCGACGTCTTCAGAAGGTTCGACGAAGAGATTCTCGAACGCCTCGAATCCCAGGGGAACCTCGCGGCCCAGGTCGCTGTTCACGCGCCAGATCTTGGGTCTGCGCGAAGATCGCGCCGGCAGCCCGACATTGGGCGCAGGATCTCCGAGTTCGAGCCAGCCAAACTCCTCACCGGCATCGTCGCCCAGGCGCACGCGCACGCGCGGCGGGTCCAGACCGAGAACGGCCAGCTTCGGCGCACCGTCGACCACCTCGGTCGCCTCTAGAGACTCGATCGAGTACACGAGATCGTCGATCTTGAGCGGTTTCAGACGCACCTCGCTGTCCAGCGGCAGCCAGTCGTTCTTCACGCGCTCGAAGCGGAAGCTCTTCTGTTCGCGCGGGAATTCGATCTGGACCTGACGGATTTCCTTTTCGGCGAGTTCGAGAACCTGGTGGTCGCGGAAAGAGAACAGATCCACCGGGATGTTCTGCAGTAGGCTCTGCGGAATGCGAAACACCAGCGGACGGCCTGCGACGCGCATGTACGTCTCGTCCCCTGACTTCGCCAGTTCCAGATGTCGAGTGCGCTCGGGTTCGACGATATCGACCTCGATATCCGGGCGGTCGAGCCCGTAGCTGGACTCGCTCTCGGGTTCATCGACGAACCCGGTTGCGCTCGCAAGGCTCAGGTCGACGAGCAAGCGGGTAATCTGGGACATCGATGCGCGATCCTCGATCGGCGCACTGAGGTGCCAGCTCCCGGGCGTCTCGCCTTCCAGCACTCGTTCGGCCGCTGCAACCAGACTCCCATTGGCCGAAACGCGCATCGCCGTCACGGCATCGCTATCGAAGTCGAGGATGCGCTTGTCGCGCAAACTGAACAGAGTCGGCGTCAAGGGCCCAGTGACCTGCTCGGGAACGGTGTAGATGAACTCGGATTCTCTCTCGAGGGCCACATAACGCATGCCGCCAACCGGCGTCTTTCCGCCCAGGGAAATGCGGATCGAGTTGCCATCACTGAGCTTCAACACGACGGGCTGGGCCTTCTCGCCCAGACCAAAAGCTTCGAGTGATTCGTCCGGCCTCTCGATTCTGGCGGCGAAGTCGAACTCGGCGAGCGCAGCGAGCGCTCCATCGATGCTTGCGGGATTGGCTGGGTAGGCGACGGGCGTTTCCAGGCGCCACCCGTCTCCGTCGCGCACAGCTCGGGCCGGCCCCCCATCGCTGGTCACCAGTTCGAGCGACTGAACGGTATCAGCCGAGATCTCGAGCAGGCGCTTCTCGGCTTTTTCGGCCGCCTGCCGTTCTTGCTCACCACGAATCTCGACGAACCAGACATAGGCTCCGAGACCGACCGCCACAAGCAGCAAACCGAGTGTTCCGCGCAGATTCATGGCCTTGCTCCGCTCAGGTCCGACGCCGCCACCAGTTCACGACTCCGAGCATCAGGATGGCTTCAGGCAGGAAGAAGAGCGACAAGAAGCGGAAATTCGCAAACTGTTCGACGCTCATACCGATGTTCGAGGCTCGCGGCATCTTGCGTTCGATGGTGGCGAATTTTTCCTCGCCGACGAGCCAGTTGGCCATGTTCAGTACGAGATCGCCGTTGAAGAACTCCGACACATAGCGATTGCGCGCGAAATCAGAGTCTCCGACCACGATCAGACGACCTTCCGCCGCAGCGTCTCCTTCGACCTCGAACGTTCGCGCCGCCGCCAGTGCGATCGGTCCGACGCGGTCCTTGTCCGGGTCGAGCTTCACCGTCCGCTGCGTGGCGAACTCCTCGAGATCGGTTTCCGCCCAGCTCGCCCCGCTGGTCATGGCCAGCTCGACCACACCCGAAGCATCATCGCTAGCGCGCACCGAACGCGCCATCTGGAACACCGTCGGCTGACCACGAAGTTTCTCGGTAATCGCATGCGCGCCGTAGGTATTGACGACCGGTTGCACACCGAGCTTCGGTCCACCGAAGAGCTGAAGCTGTTTCTCCACGAGGATGTCGCTGCCGAGTTCGATCCCCCAGGAAAGCACCTGCTCTTCCAGATTGCTCACGACCAGGGGCTCCGCGAAGATCATCAGCGAACCCCCGCCGCGCAGATAGCTGTCGAGCATTTCGAGTTCGCGCTGGAACACCGAATGGCTCGGTCCGACGATGATCACTCCGTCGGCGTCTTCGGGAACCGCGGCTTCCTTCGCCAGGAGCAGAGGTTCGACCGAGAGATTCTCGTCCTGGAGCGCGGTCTTGATCATGCTGATGCCGGAAGCCTGGTCATCCTCGAGATCCGCTTCGCCATGCCCGGTCAGAAAGTAGAGTGTCTTTGTTTCGGAAATGACGCTGCGAATCGCCTTGGTGATTTCATTCTCGCTCACTTCGGCCAGACGGGCGGTTCCCCTGGCCTCGTCGCAACTCCCTCCACAAACGATCACGACTCCGTCCTGGTTGTTCACCTCAAAACGATGCGCGAGTTCGGGTCGTTCATTCGGGTCGAAGACCTTCACCTTCACCCGATCGCTTCGATAACTGTACTTGTCGAGTTCGGCTCGGCCGGGCTGTTGTCCGCCCTTCGCGTAGAAGGCGTAGATCTCCACATGGCTGTCTTCGGGAATGCGCTCCAGCATTTCGATCGTGCCCGGTGCCAGCGTGTGCACGCCCGACTCGGTCCAATCCCAGCGAACTGGGTTGCGCTCGGAGATGAACACGGCCATTCCGGAGATCGCCAGCACGATCAGCGTCTGCACCACCACGTTGCCGCCGCGCTTTGCCGTTCCGCCAGCGAAGAGTTCAACCAGCTTGCCCGAGCGTCGCAGGCCCGCGTAGGCCAGCAGACCACCACCGACGACCAGGTGAAAGCCAGTCATCGCGCCGGACGCTCCGGCGAAGAGACCGAAGAAACCGAAGAGCAGCAAAACGGCCCCGAGTGCCGCGAGTAAGGGCTCCATCTATCCTCCTAGCGCCAGCGCAGTGATTCGGCCGCCAGCCGAGCCAGCGACAGGAAAACGACCACCATGACACCGAAATACGTCAGATCCTCTGTGCGCACTTGACCCTGGAGTCCCTGTTCGAAGTGCGTGCCACTTCCGAGCCAGCTCAGCGCAGCCTTGAATCCTTCATTGCTGGTGCTCTCCGCTGCGAACGGCAGCACGAGCAGAAGCAGTGAAACCACGATGCCGACGAAGGCGGCCACCAAAAGGCTGTCGGTCAACGCCGAAATGAAACAGCACAGAGCGGCCAGTCCGGCGCCGTACAGGAAGAGAGTCAGCAATCCGGAGAGCGTCTGCATGACCTCCGGATTGCCGTACCAGAACAAGAGCATCGGAAACAATCCGGTGAGGGCGACGATCACCGTGACGACGGCGAGGACCGCCAGATACTTGCCGATGATGATCTCCCAGCTGGTGATCGGCGCCGTGAGCAGGAGTTCGATCGATCCGTTGGCCCTTTCACCGGCCAGCGCCCGCGCGCTGAGCAGAGGAATCAGCATCGCGAAGATCAAGGCAAACGTGCCGTACGCGGGTGCGATCACGATCTGGTTCAGGTTCCACTGCTCGAGGTACTGCGTCAGGCCCATGGCCTGGATCTGTTGAATCTGCAGAATGAACTGTCCCAGGCTGCCGAAGAAGATGAAGCCCGCAAACAGCATGTACGTGGCGATCACGATATAGGCAACGGGTGTGCCGAAGATGCTGCGCAGTTCTCGACCGGCGATGGCGAAGATGTGCTTCATGCCGGGCTCTCCTGCCTTTCTTCAACGTGACTGGCCTCGTCGCCGGCGTCCGACAGATTTGCAGCCGCTTCGACCTCGCGCATGAACACTTCCTCGAGCGAACCTCGCGACCGCAATTCCTCGAGCGGAGCGTCGATGCAAAGCTGACCGTATGCGATCAGAAGCACGCGCTGACAGATCGCTTCGACCTCCGCCAGGATATGAGTCGAAAGAATGACCGTGCGCCCTTCACCCGACGCGAGTCGGTGAATCATCTCGCGAATCTCGACGATCTGGATCGGATCGAGGCCCGAGGTGGGTTCGTCCAGGATCAGGACGGGGGGTTCGTGTACGACGGCTTGAGCGATGCCCACGCGCTGGCGAAAGCCCTTCGACAGGGTGCTGATAACGCGATCCGCCACGGATTCGAGTCCGCAGGCCGCCAACGCCTTGTCGACTTTGCTTGCGCGTTCCACGCGCGGCACATCGTGCAGTGCAGCCACGTACTTGACGTACTCCCGAACCCGCATTTCGGGATACAGAGGCGGTGATTCGGGCAGATAGCCGGTCGCGCGCTTGGCTTCGAGCGGATACCGATCGGGATCGAATCCAGCGATTTCGATTCTTCCCCTCGTCGGAGGGAGGTAGCCCGTCAGCGCACGCATGGTCGTAGTCTTGCCTGCACCGTTCGGTCCGAGAAAGCCAACGACTTCACCCTTTGAAACTTCAAAGGACACGTCGTTCACGGCGACGATGCTCCCGTAGTGTTTGGAGAACCCCTCTAGCTTGATCAATTGTTCTTCACTCCATCCAATGGGAACAACATCATGCGGAGATCCGACTCGACACCACAGTCGAGTTCCCCTCTTCCGGGCGCCGGGCGATCTCTCTCGCGATCACAGTGTTTGGAGTGCTGTAGACCGCCCCATCGGGTGCGGAGTCTAACGCGGACTTCGGAGGTGGCAACTCCCACAAATTCCATCAGGTTCGAGGCGCTTTTCGCGGATCGAGGGCGTCTCGGAGAGCATCGCCCAGGAAGTGAAACGCCACCAACGAGACCAGGATCGCCAGGCTCGGAAAAACCACCAGGTGTGGATAGGAGCGCATCGCGCTGAAGCCATCGCTGGCCAGTGCTCCCCAGCTCGAGAAAGGTGGCTGAATGCCGAGCCCGATGAACGAGACGGTCGATTCCGTAAGAATCGCGGCGGGGATGCGGAAGGCAGCAGTCACGAGAATCGGGCCCGAGACATTGGGCAGGATATGGCGCAGAAGCAGGCGTCGCCGCCCCACTCCGATGGCCCGGGCCGCTTCGACCCAGGCTTCCTCACGCGCCTGGAGCACGAGACCGCGCACCAGACGGGCCACAGCCACCCAGCCGAGCCCCCCGAGGGCCAGCGCCATGGCCAGTTCTCGGCGGTAGTTGTCCGCGACCCCGCTCAACAGGTTCTGCAGGACTTCGATCAGGAGTACGATCACCAGCACATCGGGAAGCGAGTACATCACGTCGACACCGCGCATCAGCCAGGCGTCGAGGCGGCCTGCAACAAAACCCGAAATGCCGCCATAGGTGACCCCGATCGCGAGCGCGAGCAGCGTCGAGGCAACCGCGACCCGCAGCGACACGCGAGCACCCTGGGCGACGCGGGCGAGCAGATCGCGACCCAGCGCATCGGTACCCATCCAGTGCGTGACCGATGGGCCTTCGAGCGCGTGCATGGAATCCTGCGCGTCGAACGACACGCCCGCGATCCCATCACCTAGCACGGCGACGAAGAGCAGGAACGCGACGAGGATCGCACCGAGCCAGCCGAGGAAGTTCATTCGCGATTTCCCGTCACGCGGATACGCGGGTCAATCCAGCCGTACAAGAGGTCGACCAGGAGATTCGCGAGCAGGACGAGAACCGCGTAGACGAGCGTCACGCCTAGCACCAGCGGATAGTCCCGATTACTGACGGCCGTTACGAAAAAGCGCCCCATACCGGGGATCGCGTAGATCTTCTCCACGACGAACGAGCCTGTAAGCAGGATCGCGAGCAACGGTCCGAAGTAGGTAGTCACTGCCAGCAACGCATTGCGCAAGACGTGAACGCGCCGAATACGCGCTTCGGACACACCCTTTGCACGCGCGGTGCGAATGTAGTCGCGGTCCACGACATCGATCACAGAGGAGCGCGTCAACTGGGCGATATACGCCATGGGCAGGGCCGCCAGGGTAATCGCGGGAAGGATCGCGTGTGAAGGTCCCTCCCAGAGACCCGCGGGAAACCAGCCGAGCGCGAGGCCCAGGGTCAGGATCAGACCAGCGCCGAGCACGAAGCTGGGCACCGAGACCCCAAGCACAGAAAGCAACATGACGACGCGATCCAACCAGCTCCCTCGGCGAACTCCGGCGGCAAGTCCGATCGAAACGCCTCCGACAAAAGAGATCAGCAAAGCGAGTGATCCCAGCTGAAGCGAAACGGGGAACGACTCCGCAAGAATGTCGGAAACGTCGCGCCCGATGTACTTGTAGGAAGGCCCCAGATCACCGCGCACTGTGTTCGAAAGAAACTGCGTGTACTGCTCCAGGATGGGTCGATCGAGTTCGTAGCGCGCTTCGATGTTGCGCAAGATCTCCGGAGGAAGCGCTTTCTCCCGGTCGAAAGGACCGCCCGGCAGAAAGCGAAGCAATGCAAAGGTGGCCGTCGCCACGATCAGCAGCACAGGAATCGCCTGAAGCAAGCGAGCGACGACGAAACGGATCAACGGGTGCTCACTTCTTCGAGGAACCAGAGATCCATCGGGTTGATCTCGAAGCCCTTCACACGCTCGGCCACGACTGAATTGATCGACGTCACGAAGAAGGGAACGATGGGCACGTCCTGCTCGCATAGGATTCGCTGCGCTTCGTCATAGAGCTTCTGGCGCAGCGACGGATCGCGCTCACGCGCGGCCTGCTCCGTGAGCTGGTCGTAGCGGGGATTCCCCCATCCGGTGTAATTGTTCGCGCTATCGGACGTGAAGAGATTGATGAAGTTGTCTGGGTCTGCAAAATCGGCGCCCCACCCCAGGCGATACACCATCGGCGTGTCGACCTGTACCTCCTTCAAGAAGACCTTCCACTCCCGGTTGGCGAGCACCACGTCGACCCCCAGATGCTTCCGCCACATCGCCTGCACTTTCTCGGCCACGAGTTTATGCGTCTCATTGCTGTTGTAGACCACCTGGATGGGCTTCAGTTCGGCCGGATCGACACCGGCTTCCGCGAGCAGGCGGCGCGCGCCCTCCGGATCGAATCCCAGGCCGATCTCCGGATTGTTGTGTGGCATCCCCGGCGGAATCCAGGACGACCAGGCGATCTCACCGCCCTGCAATAGAGGCGGGAACTGGCTGCGGTCGATCGCCATCGCAAAAGCGCGCCGCACGCGCACGTCGTCAAAGGGCGGCTTGCGCGTATTGAATCCGTAGTAGTAACCGCGGAGTTGCGCCTTTCTCCGGTATGCGGGATGCGATCGGTAGCGGCGAATTTCCAAAGGCGGCAGATCGACCAGATCGAGAATCCCCTGCTCGAAGAGCACAAGGGCCGTCGCGGCTTCCTCGACCATATAGCCGATCACCCGATCGAGTTCGGGTCGACCCGCGTAGAAGTCGGCGTTCGCCCTCAGAACGATGCGGTACTCGTGGCGCCACTCTTCGAGAATGAACGGGCCCAGGCTGATCAAGCGGCCCGCTTCGGTCCAACCATCGCCCCAGCGCTCGATCACGTCGCGCCGCTGTGGGAACGTGACCATGAAGTTCACCAGCGATGAGAAGTAGACCAGTGGCGCCTCGAGTCGTACCTGTAGCGTGGCGTCGTCCAGCGCGCGTACGCCGAGTTGCTCCGGCTCCAGTTCGCCGGAGTTCACCGCCCGCGCATTCTTCACCGGAAACAGGAAATAGGCGTATTCCGCAGCGGTGGCCGGATCCATCAGACGCCGCCAGGAAAAAACGAAGTCCTGGGCGCGCAGAGGCACCCCATCACTCCACACGACACCGGGCCGCAGGTGGAAGGTATACGTCAGGCCGTCCGGAGAAACGTCCCAGCGCTCCGCGAGGGCCGGCTGAGGCAGCAGGTCGGGTCCCAGTCGGGTCAGCCCCCGCATCAACTGCTCGATGACCTTGATCGAGGTGCCATCCGTCGCCAGGCTCCAGTCGAGAGTGGGCGGTTCGGTCGCCAGATTCACGCGCAATTCGCCACGTGCCGCGTCCGGTGACGGGCCGCAGGCGGCGAGGCAGAAGAGCACGGACGCGATTGCCGGCCAAAACTTCATGAAGTCCAAGTAGTTACCGCCCTTCCTGAGCCCCTGCCATAGCTTCGGCGCAGCGGGGCGGATCAGGTATACTGGCGTTCGGACGAAGTTCCCGGTGGTGCCCGGCCTTGTAGATCCGGTGCCCGTTACCCCTGCCGCGGCTCAAAACCCGGGCAGATCGGCGATCAGAATGCAGATATTGTGCACGCTCGGCCCCTCCTCCATGAACGATCGAGTCATCGCTCGCATGGAAGAACTGGGCGTGAGCCTGTTTCGGCTCAACCTCTCACACATCTCGGCGGAGCAGGTCGGTTCCCAGATCGAATACCTGCAACAGCGGACGTCGGTACCGATCTGCCTCGATACCGAAGGCGCACAGATTCGCACCGGTTACCTGATCGAAGACGAGGTCGTGCTGCGGGAAAACAGCACGATCCGTGTTCCGGGGCATCCGGTTCCCGGAGATGCCCATAGTTTCAATCTGACACCCGATAGCGTTTTATCCGTATTCGAGATCGGCGATTTCATTACGATCGACAGCACCGTGCTCACGCAGGTCATCGATCGAGAAAACGACGGTGTGGTCCTGCGTGTACTGACCGGCGGCCTGGTCGGTCGGAACAAGGCCGCGACACTGGAACGCGACATCGAACTACCGCCCTTGACCGCGAAAGACCGCCGCGCGCTCGAGATCGGCAAGGGCCTGGGAATTCGCTACGTCGCACTTTCTTTCGCCCATCGCGCATCTGACGTTGATGAAATCCGTGCGGTTGCGGCACCAGATGCCACGGTCATTTCAAAGATCGAGTGCCTTCCTGGTCTCGCGAACCTCGAGGCCATTGCCAAACACTCGGATGCTCTACTGATCGACCGCGGTGACCTTTCGCGACAGGTCCCGATCGAGAAGATCCCACTGGTCCAGAAGAAGATCATTTCCGTCGGTAAAGCGGCGAACAAACCCGTGTACGTCGCAACAAATCTGATGGAATCGATGACGACACAGCCGACGCCGACACGTGCCGAGGTCAATGACGTGTTCAACACGATCCTCGACGGTGCGGACGGCCTCGTGTTGGCGGGAGAGACTGCGGTAGGCAAATACCCGATCGGTTGCGTCAGCATGATCAAGAAGCTCGTACAAGCTTTCGAGGAAAGTGCCGACCGCGATCCCTTCGAACGCGTCTCGCAGCCCGTCTCACTACTGGTCGAGCCTCACGGCGGAACGTTGGTCAGCCAGAACGCGAGTGGTCCCGATCTCGAGGGGATCGAGCAGTTGCGCCGCATCGAACTGCCGCGCCAGGACCTTCTGGACTGTCAGCGAATTGCACTGGGCACTTTCTCCCCCCTGTCCGGTTTCATGAACCTCGACAGCGTGCGCTCCGTCCTCGATCAGCAGCGCCTCCCGGATGGAGTGGCCTGGCCGGTTCCGATCGTGCTGCGGATCCCCGGTGCGGCCGCCGAAGGCCTGGAAGCCGGGCAGCGCATCACGCTATGCGAGGAGTCGGGGGACGTCCACTCCCTGATGGAAGTGAGTGAAATCTTCGAATTCGACTTCGGCAAACACGCCGAGCGTTGGTTCGGCGGCGACGCGGAAGCGGATGCTCGTGTCGCCCGACTGATGCGCCGCGAAGGTGTCCTTCTGGCCGGAGAGATCAAACTGATCAAACGGCTTCCGGCTCCGCACCGCCAGTACCAGTTGCCACCGGCCGATACGCGTTACCTCTTCGCGAAGAAGGGCTGGAATCGGATCATCGCCTTCCATACCCACACGCTCCCACACCGCGCCCACGAGGAAATCCAGCACCGGGCGCTGGACCTGACCCACGCAGACGGCCTGTACCTTACGATCGAGACCGGTGCCGTCGAGCCGGGCGACTTCCTGCCTGGATTCACGCTGCGCGCCTATCAGATGCTGATCGACTTCGGCTTCTATCCGCGGGACCGCGTGCTCCTGGGGGCATCGGCCATGTACTCCGCCGGCGCTGGCGCGCGCGAAGCGGCCCTGCTGGCGCTCTGCCGCAAGAATATGGGGTTTAGCCACATCGTACTCGGCCGCAACGACAGCTCCGAAGGCCGAGCCACACGGGCGCTGTTCGAATCGATGGGCGACCTGGGGATCGAACCGGTTTTCTTCGAAACGCTGGGCTACGATCCCGAAGAGCGTTCCCTCGTGCCTCAGTCTGGAACTGGGGTACTACCGATTAGCGGTCGGCTCGTGAGGAACGCGCTGCAGAGCGGGGAGCGACTGCCCGAGTGGTTCATGCGATCGATCATCCAGGACTCCGCACGCGCCGAAATCGGCGCGGGAAGGTCCGTTTTCGCCGACTAGGGAACCTCTGCACAGGGAGGCTGCGGCTGCGAAGCGTGATGCATCCGCCTGCGCTGCGTCGCGCGACCCTCTGCAGATCTACGGATCTGCGATCGGATCACGCTTCTTGCTCAGGCGGCGACTCCCGCTTCTCGCTCGATTCCTCCCTGTGCAGAGATTCCCTAG
>JAAELY010000231.1 GCA_024226335.1 bacterium | reverse complement strand
CTACCGCGGCTTCCCACTCGCAGCGGTTCAAGTGAATAACCCCACGCATGTAGTCGGACCACGCGCACTCATACGGCAACCCGGAGCGCTCGACAGCTTCGCGAAGCCGGTGCTGAGCGAGCTCGGCAGCCGGCAGATCGGCCTCCACCAGGTGGATGTAGACCTGAGTCCAGAGCAGACGGTTTCTTCTCCGCACCTGATGCACCGGGTCAGTTCGCGCGAGCTGCTGGTCCAGAAAGCGAATCGCCCGCTCCCTCTGCCCGACCATCTGACTCGACGCCGCGAAGGTCATGTCGGCGATCCAAGCAAAGGACTCGACGTGCGCAACAGAGTTCTTCTGCAGAACCAGGTCCACGTGTTGCAGGCTTGCGGCGCCTTCACCCACTTGCCACGACATGTATCCACGACACAGCGCGAGTTCACCCTGCAAAGCCTCGTTAACGGGCTGATCACCGAGCAGCGATTCGGCCTGCTCCAGAAGCTCGGGGACAGGCTCGAGGAGGAAGAGGTGACGCAAGTGAATCCATGCGCGAGCCAACAGGAGCTCCGCGCGTTGCCGCACGATCGTCTCG
>JAAELY010000230.1 GCA_024226335.1 bacterium | reverse complement strand
TCCACGTGGGCCGTCGCGATCGTAATGCCGCGCTCGCGCTCTTCAGGAGCCTTGTCGATGTTCGCGAAGTCCACCTGGTCCGCCAATCCCTTCGACGCCTGACGGGCCGTGATCGCTGCCGTCAATGTCGTCTTGCCGTGATCGACGTGACCAATCGTCCCGACGTTCACATGTGGCTTGGTTCGCTCGAACTTCTCTTTGGCCATCGTTTCCCCCGGGGAACCCGGTCCACTTCCGGTCGGTTATCTCTGCAGCACGCTCTCGACGACCACACCTGGGGCCGGAGCGTACCGATCAAATTGCATGGTGTATGTCGCGCGCCCCTGAGTGAGCGAACGCAACGAACTGACGTAGCCGAACATGTTTCCGAGAGGCACCGAGGCCTCTATTACCTGCGTGTTGCCACGCGCTTCCACACCAACCACTCGCCCGCGACGACTGTTCAGGTCGTCGATGACCGCGCCGGTGAAAGATTCGGGGGCGATGACTTCCACCGCCATGATGGGTTCCAGAAGTGCGCACTTGCCCTTCCGCAATCCTTCCTTGGTTCCCATGGAGCCCGCGATCTTGAACGCGATTTCCGAGGAGTCGACTTCGTGATACGAGCCGTCGACCAGCTTGACCTTGACGTCGACCACGGGAAAGCCTCCGAGCACGCCGGTCTGCAGCGCCTCGCGCACTCCCCGTTCGATCGGCCGAAAGTATTCCTTGGGCACGCGCCCGCCGACGACTTTGGACGCGAACTCGATGCCCTCGCCCGGCTCATTGGGCTGCATCTCGAATATGGCGTGCCCGAACTGGCCCTTGCCGCCCGACTGACGCACGAAACGTCCCTCAGCCGATACCGCACGAGTCATGGTCTCCTTGTAGGCGACCTGGGGCTTGCCGACATTCGCTTCGACCTGGAACTCGCGCAGCAATCGATCGACGATGATCTCCAGGTGCAACTCGCCCTGTCCGGCGATCAACGTCTGTCCGGTTTCTTCATTCGTCGAAACCCGAAAGCTGGGATCCTCGATCGCCAGCTTGGCCAGGGCTTCTGACGTCTTCTCGCGGTCGGCCTTCGTCTTGGGCTCGATCACGATCTCAATCACAGGATCGGGGAAGTCGATGGACTCCAGAATCACCGGCGAGTTCTCTGCGCAGAGCGTATCGCCCGTGGCCGCCTTCTTGAGACCCACGAGCGCGGCAATATTGCCTGCGGCGATCTCATCGATCTCTTCGCGCTTGTCGGCGTGCATCTGCATGATGCGACCCACACGCTCGCGGCGTCCTTGCGTCGAGTTCTGCACATGCGCACCCGACTCGAGCTTGCCCGAGTACACGCGTACGAAGGTCAACTGCCCCACGAAGGGATCGGTCATGATCTTGAAAGCAAGCGCGGAGAAAGGCGCGTCGAGGCTGGGCAGGCGTTCGACCTCTTCGCCCTTCGGCGTGACGCCCTTGATGGCCGGTACGTCGAGTGGCGACGGCAGGCAACTGAGGACCGCGTCGAGCAGGGGCTGCACGCCCTTGTTCTTGAAAGCGCTGCCACAGAGAACGGGCACGGCGCTCAGATCGATCGTCGCCGCGCGGATCGCCTTGCGCAGCGAATCCTCGCCAATCGCCTCGCCTTCGAGGTACTTCTCCAGAAGTTCTTCGTCGTGATCGGCAACGGCCTCGATCAGCTTGTCGCGATATTCGGCAACCAGATCTGTCATCTCGGCCGGCACGTCTTCTTCGTGAAATTTCGCGCCGAGCGTTTCATCGTCCCAGACCAGGGCTTTTTCCCCGATCAGGTCGACGACACCGCGGAACTTATCCTCGCTGCCGATCGGCAGTTGCAGCACCAGAGGAGAAGCGCCGAGCCTGTCTTGGATCTGACCCACCACGTTCAAAAAGTCCGCGCCGACTCGGTCCATCTTGTTGATGAAAGCGACGCGAGGAACGGAATACTTGTCGGCTTGCCGCCACACCGTTTCGGACTGTGGCTCCACACCTCCGACGGCACAGAAGACAGCGACTGCACCATCGAGCACGCGCAGGGAACGCTCGACCTCGATTGTGAAATCGACGTGTCCCGGTGTGTCGATGATGTTGATGCGATGGTCCCGCCAGAAGCAGGTTGTCGCAGCGGACGTGATGGTAATGCCACGCTCCTGCTCCTGCTCCATCCAGTCCATGGTCGCGTTGCCGTCATGAACTTCACCGATCTTGTAGTTGATGCCGGTGTAGTAGAGAACCCGCTCGGTCGTCGTGGTCTTGCCCGCATCGATGTGGGCCATGATGCCGATGTTGCGAGTTCGCTCTAGTGACTGCTTCTGCGCCATAACCGAATTCCATCTGAACGATGGCTACCACCGGTAGTGAGCGAAGGCCTTGTTAGCCTCAGCCATACGGTGGGATTCTTCACGTTTGCGCACGGACTCACCGCGCTCTGCTGCCGCATCCATGAACTCGGACGCGAGCTTGTCACGCATCGATTTTCCGGACCTTGCCCGGGCGTATTGAACGATCCAACGCATGGCGAGCGCTGTTCCTCGCGCTTGCTGCACTTCGATCGGCACCTGATAGGTAGCGCCACCTACACGGCGGCTCTTGACCTCGACGCGCGGGCGAACATTGTCGAGGGCGCGACGAAACAGGCGCAAAGGATCGTCGTTTTCGCGCTCGGCCATCAATTCCAGAGCGCCGTAGAGAAGGCGCTCGGCGGTGCTCTTTTTTCCATGCGTCATGAGCACGTTCACGAACTTCGTAACCTGGCGATCACCGAACTTGGGATCAGGCGTGATCGGTCGTTTGGGTACTTCTCGTCGACGCGGCATGATCCCGATTCCTTACTTGCGACGCTTCGTGCCGTAGTGGCTGCGCGATCGATTACGTCCGTCGACACCGAGCGTGTCGAGCGTGCCGCGAATGATGTGATATCGAACACCGGGCAGGTCGCGTACACGACCTCCGCGAACGAGCACGACGGAATGCTCCTGAAGGTTGTGACCTTCACCGGGAATGTAGGCCCAGACCTCGCGGCCATTGCTAAGGCGAACACGCGCCACCTTACGCAGAGCGGAGTTAGGTTTCTTTGGGGTTAGCGTCGAAACGCGCAAACACACGCCGCGCTTCTGTGGTGAACTCATGAGGTCACCACTCTTCGATCGCTTTGTCTTGCTCTGCCGGCCCTTACGAACCAGCTGTTGAATCGTCGGCATCGCCGCCCTTGCGCTTCTCGTGTCCCCGTTGGGACATCTATTTGATAGGCACGTCTTGTCCAGAGCAAAGCAATCCACCGTCCGGCGGCTGTTCGCGGGAAAGGAGTTTCACCCCCCTGCGAAACAACCCGGTGGTGGATTGTTGACTCACCCAGTTCTCGGAGAAGCCGGCACCCGGTCAATAGCACCCATAGACCCGACCGCGAGAACACCCCTTCGCTTGGAAGGGGCCGGATTATAATCAGAAACCCTTGATTGTCAACTAGTTCGGCTGGCCGCTGCAGCTTCGTTCACAAGCCAGCCCTAAACCAAAGAAACAGCGAAAGCAAAGTGTCCGGCCACTCCGGAAAATCCAACCACGTCGGACCCGTTCGCTGCCCGGATCCGACGTGATCAGGAAGTGGATCTAGCTCAGGCTTCGATGCCTCGGTCGCCTGCGGGCGGTCCGGCCATGAGTCCCTCGGGCTGCGGATCGAGCACGACCGGCCGCGGCGGGAGGACATCCAGTACGCTCTCGTCTCCTACGTCCTCATCCGCACCCTCGATTCTAATTCCCATATACCTGTACCGGGGCATGCCCGTACCGGCGGGAATCAGGCGGCCCATGATGACGTTCTCCTTGAGGCCGGCAAGCCGGTCGGTCTTTCCGGAGATCGATGCCTGGG
>JAAELY010000229.1 GCA_024226335.1 bacterium | reverse complement strand
GTTGATAGTTCGCCCGCGCGTGTTCCAGCATGGGCCCGAGGGTTTCCGGAATCTCGTCACCTGGGAGGTAGGACGTTCCGGCTTCTTTGCCTTCGTAGATGCGAGCGACGAACGCGCGGAGCATTGCCTCGTTGTCTTGCGCCGCGAGCCAGGAGATCGGCAGCGGATCTTGAATGAAGTGGGCCTTCGCCGGACCCGCGAGTGCAAAGTCCGCCAGGCAGGCGCGGTCGCCGAGCAGGAAGTCGTGGGCGGCGAAGTGCTGCTTGAAGAGGTCCATCATCGTATCGAAATCCTGCTGCACCTCTTCGGCCTTGTCGGGCCCGGCCCCCTGGACATCGCAGGCGCCGAGCCCGAACGAATCGCGCATCACCTTGCCCATGCCAGCGACCTTCTCCGCTTCCTCGCTCGTCAAGTCGTCCTCGATGCTCTTGCCGAGGAGCATATTGACCCCGAAGTGTTTGCCCGCGTCCATGGCATTGTCGAGGTCGATCCAGCGCGAGTGAAGCGCGTGTCTCGGGAACCAGTGGTTCAGGTAGTCCTCGACGATGAAGGAGGCTGCTCGCTGAATGGGGGTTTCGGGGAGCACGGGCGCTTCGCGGAAGCGTGCACTCAACATGGGTCCGATGGCGATCGTGTCGTTCAAGAGCCAGCCGTCCGGGGTCTCGAGCAGTGGGATGAAACGAGTGCCTGCGCGCTTCTCCAGCTCCCCGCCGCCGCCGATCCCCTTGTACTTCCAGATATGGGGGATGTTCTGGTAGCGGAGCTGCGACTCGAGCTTGCGCGTGAACATGCTGAGCTCGGATCCGATGAGTGTGTATGTGCCGCGATACATTGGTTTTGTCCTCGTTCGGTTGCGGGCGAAAGACCAGGAAAAGGGGACGAGCGGAACGCAGGGCGCCTGTTCTCGAGCGTGTGCCGGAGCGATCCGTATCAGATCACGAGCTTCGCCAGCGATCGAGTAGATAGAAGGGTAGCAAGGTCAGCATCGCGACCTGGCGTTGCGCGTCGAAATCGTGGGGGACCGGCAGGACGCCGTTGCGTCTCGCGTAGTCGTAGTAATTCGAGAGCATCTGCTGCAGCTGGTGGGGAGGGCGGCTGCGAGGTCGGTTGTTTCGCCGGGATCCCTCGCAATGTCGTAGAGATGCCACTCTTCCTCTCACGCCCCTCGCCAGCCCTACCGGGTCTGTAGGCCTTCCTTCTTCAGTCGCCACAGCAACACATCCAGGCGGTCCTGACCGAAAAACGGCTCACCTCTAAACGCGCAGGTCGGCACACCCCAATGGCCCGCGTGATCATGGTCGGTCTGGTTGTTTTCGATGACCGATTCCAGCCGGTCTGCTTCGGCGACGATTCGCCGATCCATCTCCGCGAGATCAAGCTCAGCTCTCTGTGTCGCCTTTGCCAGATGATCGCCCTGATCCCATCCTTCGGTGCCGCCCCAGATGAGCGCCGACACTTCATCCGCAAACTCGATCCCACGCCCCATTTCCTCAGCTAGAGCACCAAGTCTGGAAAGGCGATGGATGTAGGGTTGCTCGGTCGCAGTCTGCCGCACGCCATCTTGATCGATCTGCTGTATGACCGGGTCGGGCTTTGGCCAGGCAAAGGGCAGCTCCAGAAACTCCGCGACACGAAAAACATCAGTCCCGAAATAGGAAAACCATTGCGGTTGCACCTGTTGAAAGAACTCAGGCATTCGTATCGCAATTGGATAGACAACCCGGAGGTTGACCTTCAACTGATACTGTTCCTGCCAGTCACGCAATCGCCTGGTCGCAAGATAGGACCACGGACTCCGAAAAGACCAGAAGACATCAATTTCCATCAGCTCACTCATTACATCCCCCTGCAGCTAGCCCATCGAGTACTGCCGGACCGCTTGCTCTTCAGATGCCGTCAGCATTACGAAACGCTCCTGCCAACTAGAACATCAAACCCGGCGTGCGATCCGTAAACCAGTAACCGGCGACAGACCCATGCACCGTGCCTGTAACGCGAGCAGACTACGTCTCCTCGCTCACCGGGACCGTCTAAGCCGAGTAGCCGCCGCCCCTGTACCAGGCGCGAACTCCGCGGCGTGGGGCGCCTGTGTACGACGCCCTGCGCCTGAAGCGGGAGCCCGATCCGCGCGTTCCCGCGAAACTGCGCGAGGGCGTCAGTGCTTCACTGCGACGATGCGCCAGTTCAGGTCGGCGATCTTGGCCTTCTCTGCGTCCGTCCAGGCTTGTCCCCCCTCCTGAAGTAGCTCAAGGGATTCCTCGACCCACGGAGGCAGGACTCTGATCGCTTCGAGCGCTCGGACCAGTTTTCGAGCCCTCAGGATCAGATTGCGCTTCTGTTCGCAAAGCGGCCAGGCTTCGCTCTTCGAAGGCGCCGAGACGAGAATCTCGAAGCCTGCTCTTTCCAATGCCGCGCAGACATCGGCGGGATACATCGACTGCGTGGCGGCCAGAGTCGGAAGGTACTTCTGGTGGAGCGCCACGTGCTCTTCGTCGTTCCAGTCGAAGTAGGGGCTGAGGAGATACTCCGAACAGGCGTAGCGCGCACCTGGCTTCAACACCCGGTACATCTCCAGCGCGTGGTCGAGTAGTTCCTCTTTCTTGAAGAAGGGCCAGACCGCCTGGAAGGAGAAACACCCGTCGAAGGATTCGGATTCGTAGTCGAGCGGCTCGTGGTGGTTTCCGACCTTGAAGTGAAGCCGATCGCTCATGCCGCACTCGGCTGCCCAGTCGATCGCGTTCTCGACCTGATTGGGGTCGATGTTGTAGCCCGAAACCTGGCCACCGGTCAGGGCGGCGAGATAGTGCGCGATCCGGCCCCGCCCGCATCCCATGTCGAGAAGGTGACTCATCTCGGGCTTCTCGAGTGCCAGTTCATTCAGAAGGGCTTGTTCGCACAGTAGCTGGTTGTCGTACAAGCCCTTTGAATCGTCCAGCATCGGGGGGATGTAGAGCTTCTCGAGGTCGAAGACCGAGAGCATGTTGTTGAGGACCTTGTAGTAGTCCGCAACCGCCTTCGTCTCGTCCTCGGTGCTGGTCTTCTCGCCCGCCTGCATGCGCTGGAAGAATTTGTACGCGTCGATGCAATCCTGCTTGTCCTGTTCGGATAGCGTCGCGAGTCGCTTCAACCCGATCAGCGCCGTCTTTGTCCTGTACCAATCCACT
>JAAELY010000228.1 GCA_024226335.1 bacterium | reverse complement strand
CTGCAGCAACCACTTCTCGTCGAGGTCTTCGTCGAGCTTCCGCGACTCTCCGAAGGCGAGCACGCGCACGCGGATCTGCGAGTTCGGATCGTAGTCGCCGTGCCCCAGAACCCGGCCCTGTGCGTCGAGCACGCGCACCAGATCACCCGCAGCGGGCTGGCCTTCGACACGTTCGACGCTGCCGGACAGGATCCAGGGATGCCCGAGTCCTATGGAGCGCTCGCGTCCTGTCCGGACGACGACGCTGGCTCGATCAACCACTCTTGTGACTGAAGAAGTCGAACCATTCCCGCACCGTGCTCGACTTGTCCTTGGCGATCTCGCCGAGTTCGCCCGGATCGAGCCACACACCGCCGCAGGTCGGGCAGCGGTCGATCACGATCGCCTGGAAAGGCTCTTGCGCGAGCTTGGTCTCGCAGCCTCCGGGGCAGGTTCCCAGTCTGGCCTGGCGCTCGGCCGCCCGCTGTTCTGCGGCCGCCTTGACGTGCCCCGCCTCAATCTTCTCCGCGTCCTCGCGGGCGAAGTACTCATTTTCGCCCTCGGTCGGCTTCTTGAACGACATGGCTGGAATCCCCTTCTATTCGAGACTCTGCGGACTTTAGCAAACGCCCTCGCCAGCTGTTCAGCTACCCTCCCGGGCTGCCGAATGGCTCTATTTCCGGCTTGACGAAAGGCCCCAAGTGCCTAGAATCAGGTCAGATTCAGGGGGCGATCGGTTTCGACGGGTGGTCGACGTCGTCCGTTGCGTGTCGAGGTGCTGTGTCCTCGTAAAACTTGCGGCAAGGCAATTTTAGTTGCCGACGAAAACTTCGCTCTCGCTGCTTAGTTAATCCCTAAGTACAGTGAGCACGCCCGCAGCCGACGCGCGATGAGCTGCGGGGGTGTCATATTCATCGGGCTGGTCCAACTCCACGTCGGGGGGATGCGGACGAGAAAACTCCCGACTCGCGCGTCGTTAGGCGGGTGCCGGGGCCAGACGGCGCGCTAAAACTAAACACGGGGCTACACACGTAGACGCGGGCGAAAGAAGCTATGCGGACGCGGGTTCGATTCCCGCCGCCTCCACCAAAAACCTTTGTAAATCCAGCACTTCTACTCCTCGTTTTTACTGCTGGGGGCCGCTGGGGGGCCGTTATCGACTTTCGCCCCTATCCCGATCGGTGTTACTTTCGCTCCGCTGGCCGCGATTTTCTGGGGGCGCAGCTTCGCATAGCGCTCGGTGTTCTTGATGTCCGAGTGTCCTAGGAGCGCCTTCACTGCGTAGATGCTCTCTCCGGCGTTCACCTGCTCGGTCGCGAAGAATTGGCGGCCCATCTCGTTCGGCCGGATCGGCTCGACGCCGGCTGCCTGGAACGCCTTTGCTAGCGCGCGCTTCTCACTGGTCTCTTTCCAGCGGCCGTCGCCGTAGCCGTTCGGATTCCGGAAAAGAGGCTCCCGGCCGAACCGTCGAGAGATCTGCTCGAAGGCGGTCACCACCTCGGGATGGCTGAACCAAGCTGCTAGATCTTCCGGCACGTTGAGCATCCGGTAGCGCTTCTTCTTGCTCTTCCGTGCGGGGATCAGTAGGTAGGCTCCGGCGATACCTCCGCCCTGTCCGAGCTTCAGGTCGGAGACGTCTAGCCGTCTTGCCTCGGACGGCCTCAGTCCCATCCGCGATCGAGCGAGGAAGATCCCGAGCTTCGGGATCGGGATCTCGGCGTAGACCTTTGCGACCGTCTCGACGTGCGGGGTTTGGGGTGCGTACTGCTCGACCTGGATCTCGCCGGCCGGGAGGGAGGGCACTTCGCGGATCTCTCATCGGACGTGCAGCCAACGGGATGGCGAAGACTCGCCGAGGCGTGAACGCGACCAGGAACGGTGTTCCGCGACGAGGGCTACGAGGCCAGCACCTCTACTGTCGCCTGAGTGCTCGAGTTTGAGGCCCCTCGTTCTCCGCCTGGTGCAGCCGGTCCAATCACATCGCAACCGGTGCGCTTGCTCGTTTCTTCACTGTACGGCCACCGGGTGCTCCCGGGACTGGATCCCGAGGTTTTGTGCCACCGGGTCGCAGACGATCCCTCCGGCGTGCACGTTCAGCCCCCGTGCGAGGTGTGGATCGTCGGCCATCGCCTTCTCCCAGCCGTGGTCGGCCAGCGCTCGGACGAAGGGGAGGGTGGTGTTGCCGAGCGCGAAGGTGGAGGTACGGGGGACGGCACCGGGCATGTTGGCGACGCAGTAGTGTACGACGTCGTCGACGACGAACGTCGGATCGGCGTGCGTGGTCGGCCGGCTGGTCTCGAAGCAGCCGCCCTGGTCGATCGAGATGTCGACTAGCACCGAGCCCGGCCTCATGCGGCGTACCAGGTCGCGGGACACCAGCCTGGGCGCAACCGCGCCCGCCACGAGCACGGCGCCGATCACAAGGTCTGCGTCAGAGACCAAGGACTCGACTGCCTCGGCGGCCGAGTGGCGAGTTCGAAGGGAGCCACCGAACTGGCCGGCGAGCTCGCGGAGGCGCTTCGGCGAGCGGTCCACCACGGTGACGTCCGCGCGCATCCCGACCGCGATTTCGGCCGCGTTGGTTCCCGCCACACCACCGCCCAGGATCACCACGCGGGCGGGGCTCACGCCGGGCACGCCGCCGAGTAGCACACCCCGCCCGCCGTTCGCCTTCTGGAGGCATGCGGCCCCGACCTGCACCGACATGCGCCCGGCGACTTCGCTCATCGGCGTCAGCAGTGGTAGTGATCCATCGTCGGCCGTGATCGTCTCGTATGCGATTGCGGTGGCGCCCGACGCGCAGAGCGCCCTGGCCTGGCGCGGGTCGGCAGCCAGGTGGAGATAGGTGAACAGGACCTGGCCGAGCTGCAACATGGCGCACTCATAGGGCTGCGGCTCCTTGACCTTGACGATCAGCTCCGTGTCGTAAGCCGACGCTGCGTCTGGGCAGACATCCGCACCCGCAGCGCGGTAGTCGTCGTCGCTGAAGCCGATCCCGGCCCCGGCGCCGGTCTCGACCCTCGTCTCGTGTCCGGCCCGGCTGAGTTCCTGCACCGCGGAGGGAATCAGCCCCACCCGGTACTCGTGCACTTTAGTTTCCTTCGGGACGCCGATTCTCATGGTCGCTCTCCAGCGGACGAGAGTTCTCGGTGCCCTCTGTCACGCTCTTGCCGCTAGTTCAGGTTGTAGTGAGCGTGCAGGCTGCGATCGAAACCCACATCGGTCTCCTCCGCACGCAACTGCATGCGTCTCGCGTACGGATAGAGACGGCTGGTGTCCGCTCCTTGCGGCAACACCTCAGCCAGCTCCCGAACAGCCCGCTTGACGGCTTCCTCATCCACGGTGGTCACCACCCCGTTCTCCATGACCACTCTACCGGCCACCATGGTCATCACGACAGAGCGGCCCTGATCGCCCATCACCAGCTGCGTGGGTAGATCGTTCAACGGCGCGAAGGCCAGGGTGTTGAGATCGATCATGATCAAGTCCGCCTGGCAACCCGGCGCCAACCTGCCGACCTCATCTGCTCGACTCATACCGAGCGCCCCGCCTCGGGTCAGGCACCACAACATGTCGCCAGCGCCTAGCCAGCGCTCCCAGTCTGGATCGCTCAGGTGCTGTGCAAACATGGCCATCTTCGCCACTTCCCAAGGGTTGATGGTGCCGCTCGCATCCATCTCATCGACACCAATCCCCACCGGCACGCCCGCCTCTCGCATTTGACGCAGGGGCATCAGGCCACTTCCGATGAAGAGGTTGCAGTGAACATTGTGGGAGACCGTGGTGCCGGTCCGTGCCAGGATCTCGATGTCCCGCGCGTCGGTCCAGACGACATGGTTCAGATGCACGCGCGAACTCAGCACCCCCAGCTCATCCATGTAGGCGATCCAGCTCTTCTTGTGGCGTTGCTCGGCCAGAATCCGCTGGTACTTCGCTTCCTGGCAGTGAGCCTCGAACACCACGCCTCGCTCCTGACTCAGCGCATAGGCGGCACAGAGCAGCTCCGTCGTTACCCGCTCGGGCGAGGAGATGGACACCGCCGCATGGATGCGGCCATCGGCCGTATCGTGCCACTGGTCGATGTAGCTACGGTAGTTGTCGAGGATCTCGTCGTCCGACGTTGTGTCCGCAGTCTGTTCCATTTCTTTGCGGATATCGGGAGGCAGGCTGTCCTTCAAGAAGGGGTACTTGTCGTATTCCACCACATTGGTCTGCGCCAGCGCGATGGTGGCCCTCAGGCCGCTGTCCGCATAGGCCTGCACGTTGGCAGGAACGGCGGCGCTGAGCGGATTGAGGAAGTGATGTGCATCGTCGTGCACCGACGTAACGCCGCACTTCAACATCTCGATCGCACCCAGCGATGTGGTTACCGAGATGACATGCCTGACGAGCCCCGGGTCCATCGTTTCCCCCGCCCTCGCCGCGACCATTTCGTAGGCCGATAGAATCAGCACACTCAAAGGAATGGCGCGCACCCCCTTCAGCATGTTCAACGTCGAATGAAAGTGGGCGTTGGTAATGCCCGGCATCACCAGCATGCCAGTGGCGTCGATTTCCCGCGCGAGTTCGCGACCGTCCGGCGCAACATCAGGGCCGATGCTCTCGATCTCGGAGCCACGGATCAGGATGTTGGCGCGCGGATGCTCGCCACCTTCGTCATCCATGGTTAACACGCGTGCGTTCTTGATGAAGGTATGCGCCGTCATGACTACCTCGTCGTGGGGAGCACGCCTGACAGGATGTCTAGTGCCAGCGCTCGGAGCTTGTTCACGCTACTTCCTGCTGCGAGGTTGCGCACCGCGCAGAAAGAGGTTTAGCGCTCCTTCCAGGGCCTCGTGGATCGACGGCATGGTCGAGTGCTCGGTGGCCCATGCACAGACAGTCGTGTACACGGTGCCACTGAGGTACACGGCGAGCCGATCTGCAGGGATGCGCCGGCTGATCTCGCCTTGCTTCTGTCCTTCGGCGAGAATCGCCTTGAGGGCCATGCTCCAGCGCGTCTCGGCGTCTCGCAGCCCCGGTAGCCTGTAGATGCTCAGGGCATCGGCGAGCACGAGCGCCCGGCACAGCTCAGGATCCGCCGCCATCTCGTCGGCCAACAGGGCGTACAGGTTTCGGAGGCGGCTCGCCGCGGAGGACGCTTGCCGCGACTGTTGCTCCGCCGCGAGCGCATCCGCCTCGAGGAACTCCCGGGCCACCGCCCGCAGTACGTCGTCCTTGGACGTGAAGTAGTTGTTGTAGAAGGTCGGCGCGCTGATCCCGACGCGTCGCAGCACCTCCTCTACGGTGACCTTTTCGTACCCAAGCTCGCCGACCAGCTCGACTGTCACGTCGATGATGTGCTGCCGCCTCCGCGCCTTCTTCTGCTCCCGCAGCCCCTTGGGTTCCTCTGCCATGACTGCACGATAGGGAAACGGCGATCGAGAGGCAAGATAAAACTTTCCCGACTTAGTTTTAAACTTGACTCTATTAGCTTTTCTCGATATCAAAGGATCAAGCCTCTCGAACCGGCACGAGCAAACGATGCCCTGGGGCCGTCCAGGAGGGATTTCATGAGAGAGCAGGCCAGCTTCCTGATCCGGAACGCGTCCATTGTGACCGTGGACGCCGAGCGAAGGATCTTCGAGAGAAACGGCGCCATTGCCATCCAGGGCAATCGGATCGCCGCTGTGGGGACGACTGCGGAGCTCGCCGCCCGGTATTCCGCCGGAGAGGTGATCGAAGGTCGCGGAAAGGCGGTCATACCCGGACTCGTCGACCTGCACGCCCACAGTTTTATGACGCGCGGCTTCGCCGATGATCTGGAGCTGGAGGAGTTCCTGGAGCGGGTCTATCCCGAGGTGGCCGCAATGACACCAGACGATGCCTACGTTGCCGCTCGCAAGGCCTATCTCGAAGCGATCAAGTCAGGGACCACCTGCGTCAACGAGATGTGGGGTCAGCTCGACAGGATCGCCGATGCCGTTGATGAGACCGGTATCCGGGCGACGCTTTCCTGTGCTCTGATGGACCTCCCCTCCGGATCGGGCTCGTTAGAAGTTCTGAAGGAACACGAGGCTCTGATACCCGAGCTCGCTGGTAGGGCGAACGGGCGAATCAGCGTTGGTGTGGGCATCGAATCGGTTTCGGTCGTCGGCATCGAGACGATTCGCAGGCTGAAGGGGCTCTCCGGGGAGCATGACATCGTCGTTCAGGTACACGTGAACGAGACCACAGCCGACAGCGCGGAGAGCATCAAGCGTCACGGCAAGCGTTCGGTCCGCGTGTTGTTCGATGAGGGATTGCTCGATCGGCGCTGTGTCGCGGCCCACTGCGTCATCATGACCGATGAGGACATCGAACTGCTCGCGAAAGGCGGCGCTCATGTATCTCACAACCCCCTGTCCAACTCGAAATGCGGCATGGGCATCGCTCCAATCCCACGCATGATGGATGCCGGCATCAATGTAGGCATCGGGCACGACGCTTCCGTATGCAGCAACTCCAGGGATATCTTCGAGGCGATGAAGTTCGCGTCCTTGCTGCACAAGGCAAACAACAAGGACGCGAAGCTCTTGCCGGCCCAAACGGTCCTGGAGATGGCGACCATCAACGGTGCGCGTGCCTTGGGGCTCGAAGACGAAATCGGCTCGATTGAGGTGGGCAAGCGTGCGGATCTCGTGTTGGTCGACATGAACTCCCCCTTCCTCTCGCCCTATATCAGTACTGGCCACTCCAGCAATCTGATCTCGAATCTCGTGTACTCCATGAAATCGGAGGCCGTTGATACCGTGATGATCGACGGCTGCGTCGTTATGCGCGATCGGCGCATGCAGACCGTGGATGAAGAAGAGGTCTGCTCGGAGGCAACTCAGGCGGCACAGAGCCTGGTGGAACGGATGGAGAGAGCCGCGCTCGCCATGGAGTGCGGGGGGCTCCGATGACGAGCAGTCATGACCTGTTGGGCGTGAACCTGTTTGCAGGTTGGGACGTGCCGCGGCTCGTCTCCATGCAAGCCACGCGGCGCGCGGATCACACGTTCCTGATCTGGGAGCCCTTCGAAGGCGAAGGCCGGACCTGGACGTATGGGGAATTCGACCGAGCAACCCGGTCGCTGGCGGCTGGCCTTGCGGGACGCGGCATCCGACCGGGGGACCGCATTCTCATCCATCTCGACAACTGCCCAGAAGCCACCCTCGCCTGGTATGCCTGTGCCCACCTGGGCGCCGTGGCGGTGACGACGAATGTCCGTTCGGCTGGCGAGGAGCTCGCCTATTTCGCCGATGATTCCGAAGCCGTCGCGGCCATCTCGCAGCCGGCCCTGGCTGATCTCGTGTCGAAACACTGCAAGCGCATTCGGTGGATTGCCGTAACGGAGACCGACAGCGGCGCCGCCCCAGCGCAAGGGAAGGGACCCGACCACGCCTCGTCCTTCGAGAGGCTCTATGGCGATCCCGCCGACGCGCACCAACGCCCGGCCGATCCGCTGCTGCCGGTGAGCATTCAATATACGTCCGGCACGACCTCCAGGCCCAAAGGCGTGGTCTGGACCCACGCCAATGCTCTCTGGGGCGGGAAGATCAACGCCATGCACGAGACGCTGACGCCGGACGACGTGCATCTGTGTTACCTGCCGCTGTTCCACGCGAATGCCCAGGCCTATTCGGTGCTGGCGACTTTGTGGGCCGGTGCAACCGTTGTCGTGCAACCCCGCTTCTCCGCGAGCCGCTTCTGGAGTGTCTCGCTGAGACACAAGTGCACGTGGAACTCGACCATTCCGTTCTGCATCAAGGCCCTGGCGCAATACGAAGTGCCGGAGCATCACTACCGCCTATGGGGCACGGGCGTTTGTTCGGCTCCCTGGGACGATCACTTCAAGGTGACCACCATCGGTTGGTGGGGCATGACGGAGACGATCACGCACGGCATCGTCAGTGACCCGCACCTACCGGGTCCGCCCATGTCCATCGGCCGGCCTGCCTCTATGTACGAAATCGCGATCCTCGATGGAGAGGGACGCCCCGTAGAACCAGGCGATACGGGCCGCCTCAAGATCAAGGGCGTGCGCGGCGTCTCGCTGTTCCTCGAGTATCTGAACAACTCGATCGCGACACAGGAGAGCTTCGACGAATGCGGCTTCTTCGATACCGGCGACCGAGTGGTCCTCTTGGAAAACGGCTTCATCCAGTGGGGCGATCGTGACAAGGACATGCTGAAAGTCGGCGGCGAGAATGTCGCCGCCTCGGAAATCGAACGCGTCATCCTGTCGGTCCCCGGCGTCGATGAGGTGTCCGTCGTGGCCAAGAAGCACGACATGCTGGATGAAGTCCCCGTCGCTTTCGTGATTCCCCATGGTGGTATCGCCCGGGCGCCTGACGGCCTGGTGCAGGACATCGAAGCCGCCTGCGCGGAAGCCCTCGCCGATTTCAAGCACCCCCACGAAGTGCGTCTCGTGGATTCCATGCCGCGTTCGACATTGGAGAAGGTCGCGAAGAACAAGCTGCGCGAGTCCCTGGAGACGGAGGGGTGACTCATGTCCATACGGACGACTCTCGATCTGATCGCGCGGCGAACCGGTCTCTGCTGCAGCGCAGGCTCGATGCAAGAAGAAAGGTTCACAGAGTAAGGTTTGTCCGATAAGAGTACTCAATCAGCTTTCGAGCCTGGGCGGCCCGATGGGACACGCGCAGGAGGAGGACAGAACGATGCCGAAGGTCAAGTGTGCCGTGATTCAGCAGATGAACGTCAAGGATGTGGGGACAAATGTGGAGAAGTCGACCAAGCTCATCCATGAGGCGGCTGACGACGGAGCCCAGATCATCTGTCTACAGGAGCTCTTCAATACTGCCTACTGGTGCCACGACTTCGATATCAAGCACTGCGAACTCGCGGAGACCATTCCCGGACCTACCACGGAAAAGATCAGCAAGGTGGCACAGGAAACTGGGACCGTAATCGTGACGCCAATCTTCCAGAAGACGATCCCGGGGCAGAACTACAATTCTGCTGCGGTGATCGGACCCGACGGAGAAATCATAGGGACCTACCAGAAGATGAGCATCCCGCGTGTGACTAGCTTCTCCAGGGAGGGCGTCGGGGGCGACGAGAAGCTCTTCTTCAGGCCTGGCGACCTGGGGTTTCCGACCTTCGATACGCCTTTCGGCGTCCGGATCGGCATCCTGATCTGTTACGACAGGCACTTTCCCGAAGCTGCAAGATGTCTTGCCCTCGGCGGGGCCGAGCTGATGCTAGTTCCCACAGCCACGCTGGGACCGTCGATCCCCGTCATGGTCGCAGAGCAGAAGGGTCACGCGATTGCCAATTGCATGTATGTAGGGCTTGCCAACACGGTCTTCGAATCGCTGGAGGGTGGCAGTAGAGGTGGCGGTGGTAACTCCTTCTTCGTGGATCCTAAAGGAGAGATCATGTCCGAATCAAAGGGCCTCGAGGACCAGATCGTCCACGCGGAGATAGACACCAAGGTGGTAGAGGAGACCCGGAACTACTGGGGCTTCTTCAGGGATCGACGCCCGGATGCCTATGGAGCTCTAGTGAAGTAGCTCGTTGAAGCGATCCGCGACCCGTGCGCTAGTGGCCGAGTCGGGTTCGCTCCGACGCAGATGGAGAATCGAGATATGAACATGCTGATCAAGGGCGGCACGATCGTCACTGCGAGCGATACCTATGAAGCCGACATACGAGTTGATCGTGAGACCATCTCGACCATTGGCATCGACTTGCCAGACGACGGCGCTCAAGTCGTCGATGCGACTGGCAAGTACGTGTTTCCCGGCTTCATTGACGCCCACACGCACATCGAACTGCCCATACCCCCCGCAGACAGCGGAGTGACGCTAGGCAACTACCTGGACGACACGATCGCCGCGGCCCATGGCGGGACCACCTCCATCGTCGACTTCGCCTTCCAGATGCCGGGTCGTGGCCTCCGCGCGTCCTTGGAGGATTGGAGGCAGAGGGCTGAGTCAAAGGCAGTCGTCGACTATGGGTTCCACCTGGCGGTAACCGACGCCACCGAAGCGGCCTTGAAGGAGGTTCCGGAGCTGGTCGCGGCCGGGGTGTCCAGCTTCAAGCTCTTCATGGCCTACAAGGGCCTCTTCATGTCAGACGACACCGCACTGTTGAACTTCCTGTCCGCCGCGAAGGAACACGGCGCGATGGTGAGTGTCCACGCTGAAAACGGCGACATCGTCGAAACCTGCACGCACCACGTGCTGGAGAAGACCAAGGACCCCATCGGCGTGGCGTTGAGCAGGCCACCGGAATGCGAAGACGAAGCCACGTACCGGGCGATCCAGATCGCCAAGATTGCCGACAGCCCACTCTACATCGTCCATCTCAGCTCGGTCGGGGCACTGGATGCGGCGATGCGGGCTCGACACGCGGGGCAACCGGTCTTCGTGGAAACCTGTCCCCAATACCTCTATTTCGACATGCATGACCTCGAGCGACCGGGCTTCGAGGGTGCGAAGTTCGTCTGCGCACCTCCGTTGCGGCCCGCGGAGTACAAGGACGTGCTCTGGAACGCAGTGGTGCATGGGGGGGTGGACGTAGTCGCGACAGATCATGTGTCGAGTCGCTTCTCGCGCAGAAAAGAGACGGAAGGCGAGGGCTTTCATCGGATTCTCAATGGGGTTTCCGGCGTCCAAGAACGAGGAGTCCTGATGTACGACGGCGGTGTCGTGCAGCGCGGCATGAGTCTGAATCGCTATGTGCAGCTGCTCTCGACGAATCCGGCGCGTCTCTTCGGTCTCTATCCGAAGAAGGGCACCATCGCGCCGGGTTCCGATGCAGATCTCGTCATCTTTGATCCCGCTCGCAAGACGACCCTTAGCATTGAGAACATCCACTACGACTCGGACCACACACCCTATGAGGGTATGGAGGTCAACGGGCGCGTTGAGAGCGTGATCATTCGCGGCAATCTGGTGGTCGATAGGGGCAAGTTCGTCGCGAAAGCTGGGTCCGGCAGGTTTCTCGAGAGAAGGACCCCACACAGGAGAATCTGATGAGTAGTCACGTGGAACGATTGCTGAAGGCCTATACGGACTGGACGCCAGGCTCTCAAAAGCTGATAGAGGAGGCCCGTCGCGTACTTCCTGGAGGCGACACGCGCGCGAGCGCACACTACTCACCGTACCCCGTTTCGATCGCCCGCGGTGAGGGTTGCCGGTTGACCGACGTGGACGGCCACGAGTACCTCGATCTCACGAATAACTTCACTTCCTTGATTCATGGTCACGCCCACCCACCGACGGTACGCGCCGTTCAGGCCCAGATGGGGGAGGGTTCCGCGTACGCGGCGCCGACCCGCAGCCAGGTGGATCTGGCGGCGTTGCTTTGCGAACGTGTGCCGGGGCTCGACCGGGTGCGCTTTTGCGCGAGCGCCTCCGAGGCCACCTACATGGCGATCAAGGCTGCCCGGGCGTTCACGGGGAGGCAGCGTGTCATGAAGCTCGAGGGGGGCTACAACGGCTTTCACGACATCGGTGAGATGAGTGTCCTGCCTGTTCCCGAGCGCGCTGGACCCGCAGAGAACCCCGTAGCGTTGCCACCTGACGGCGGCATAGCGGCCAGCGCGGGCGACGATGTGCTGGTGACCCCATTCAACCGAGCCGACGTCACCCGGAAGCAGCTGGACGAGCAGGGCGACGACGTGGCCTGTCTGCTCGTTGAACCTATGCTGACCTTTGGCGGAATGATCCCCCCGAAAGAGGGCTACCTGGCAGAGCTGCGAGAGATCGCCCACGAGCGCGGGGTGCTCCTGATCTTCGACGAGACGATCACGTTGCGCCTCGGCCTCGGAGGTATGCAGGAGAGTACAGGGGTCACGCCCGATATGACCGCGATGGGGAAGATCATCGGTGGCGGACTTCCCATCGGCGCCTTTGGGGGAAGAGAGGAGCTCATGGAGCTCTTCAATCCGGACGTTCCAGATCCCATCTTTCACGCGAGCACCTTCAGTGGGAACCCGCTCAGCATGGCGGCCGGCCTGGCCACTCTCGGTGCGCTGAACCGGGGCGAGCTCGAGCGGATCGATGAACTCGGTGAGAGATTTCGCAACGGCCTCGACGACGCCTTCACGCGGGCCGGATTCCGCGGCTGCGCGAGCGGGATCGGCTCGCTCAGTGTTCTGCACTGGAACGAGGAGCCGTCGAGCGAAGCCAGAGGCTTCGTTCTTCCCTATATCCAAGCGGCTCCGCTCCCAGACCTACTCCGACTTGGAATGTTGCGACGCGGGGTGTTCGCAGCGCGAGCGCTTTTCAGCATCTCCACTCCGATGACGGAGGGAGACATCGACTCCGTGGTAGATGCTCTCTCGGAAACCCTGCGCGAGCTCCGCCCGGTGGCAGAAGAGAAGGTACGTCATGTACTCAGATGAGGACAAAGGAATGAAGATGAAATTTGGTTGTCTAGGGCTTCCGGGTAAGGAGTTTCCCGGCCATGTCGCCCAAATGGAGAAGGGCGGGTTCGACTACGCCTGGCTTGTGGATTCGCCTGTCGGCTTCGGGGCGATGGAGACCAGCTTGTCACTCGCAGCTGCGGCAACAAGCCAGATCAAGCTCGGTGCCTTGGTGACCAATCCGGTCTTGAGGCACGACGTCGTGACGGCAGCCTTCCACGCGGCATTGAACGAACTGAGTGGGGGCCGAGCGCTTCTGGGATTGGGCCGCGGTGACAGTGCCTTGCGCAGATTGGGCGAACGGCCGGCAACGCTGCGGGAGTTCAAGGAGGCGGCTCTTCGGATCAAATCACTGGCAAGCGGAGGAGAGATCAAGTACGTGCCAGAGGAGCGCGCGGAGGCTGAGGACTGGTACGCCCAATCGGAGGGAGACTCTGTTCCGGTCGGGTTCCCCTGGGTTGAACTCGAGACGCCGATCCCCCTCTTCGTCGCGGCCTACGGCCCGTTGCTTTTGAACTGGGCGGGCAGACACGCAGATGGCGTCATCCTGCAGGTGGCCGATCTCGATACCGTGAAGTGGTGCATGGACCATGTGCGTGCGGGAGCGGCGGAGGTCGGAAGGGACTTGTCGGGGTTCGAGTTCGTCTGCGGTGCACCGATCGCCCTCGCGACGAGTGCCGCCGAAGGCGCCAGAATGGTCAAGTCCTTCGCGGCAGTGCTTTCGAACCACACGGCAGCGATGGTTGCGAAGCTGCCGAAGGAGAACGCCCCGAAGAACCTGCTGCGGCTGCTCGAGGCCAAGCCGAAGTACGACTATCGAGATCACGGTAGGCCGGGTGCCGAGCATGCTGATTACATTTCGGAAGAGCTGTCAGCCATGATGGCGATCGCGGGAACGGCGGCCGACTGCATCGCGAAGATCCAGAAGCTCGGGGAGCTCGGAGTGACCCAGATTGCAGTCTATCCCAACGTCGCGATGTCTGACCTCATTGACTCGCTTTCGGAGAAGATCATACCGGCGTTCCAGTAGCTTACGCCTACGCCAACATAGTGCCAATTTGCTTTCGAGGGCGACCCGGTGCTGCGGGCGTGATCAACTTCCACGCTCCCAGCCAATGACCGAATCGGTGCGTTCCCCGAGGCGATGAGAACGGAAGGGGCTATCCATGATACGCAGCACTGAACGAATCCTGACGACGCACGCCGGTAGTTTGCCGCGCAGTGCGGAACTCAATCGCCTGCTAGTCGCGCAGAGTCGCGGCGAGGAGATCGATGCGGTCGCACTGCTGAAGGAGGTCGAATCGAGTACCCGGCGCGTCATCGCGGCCCAACACGATTCCGGGGTCGATATCGGCGGCAACGGTGAGCAAGCTCGCCAGGCGTTCTACACCTACATCGCAGATCGCCTCACCGGCTTCATAGCAGCCCCCGATTGTCCGGGCGAGCCGCCGCCCAAGGACCTCGTCGCGTTTCCGGACCTGCTCAAGATTTCGCCGCTGCGGGAATTCGTCGAGGAAGGTGTCAAAGAGACGCCCTATAAGATCGCTACCGAAGTCCGCCACGCTGGCCTTGAACCGATCGAAACCGAGTGCGCGCAGTTCAAACGGATCAGCGGCGAGGAACGGAAGCAATTCGTGGAGCCGTTCATGACTGCACCCTCACCGGGTGTGATCGGGATCTCGATCACCAACGAGTTCTACGACAGCAAGAAGGACCTGCTTGGCGCCATCGCTACGGCCATGCACGAGGAATATGCGTATATCGTGTCCCAAGGCTTCGTGCTGCAGCTGGATTGTCCGGACCTGGGAATGGCCGCCGCGTATGAAGGCGTCGATGTCGATGAGTTCCTTGGCAGCGTGGAGGAACGCATTGCGTTGATCAATCGAGCGCTGGAGGGATTGCCGCCGGACCGCGTGCGGCTGCACTTGTGCTGGGGGAACTATGAGGGTCCGCACACGCACGACGTTCCCATGCGTGATCTCTTACCGATGGTCTATCGGGCGAAGGTCGGAGCTCTGTTGCTCCCGTTTGCGAACCCGCGACACGCTCACGAGTGGAGGGTGCTCAGGGAGATGCCACCGCCGGACGATCTGATCGTGATCGCCGGGGTCATCGATACGACGACCAACTACGTCGAGCACCCCGAGGTGGTCGCCGAACGCATCGAGAAGGTGGCCGATGCACTCGGCGATCCAACGCGGGTGATTGCAGGTACTGATTGTGGGTTTGGAACATATGCCGGAGTGACACAGGTGGTGACGGGCGTTGTCTGGGAGAAGCTGAAGGCACTGCGCGCCGGAGCCGATCTGGCGACAGAGCGACTCCGGCGCTGAGACCTACCGCATCAGCGACTGCTGTGTTGGTTATCCCCTCGTCCATCGCGACCTCCAGAAAGGCCGCGAAGGTCTGTGTCGGAACTCGGTAGTGTTTCCCGTCAACAGAAGTCGGACTGATTCACGGTGCCCTGAAAACCCGCATCCGCTCTCATGGATCTCAGCGAATCCGCGGCTTCAGGCCGACGCTGACCGGGCGCGGGACAGATCGGGTCGCCATCTCGCAGTCGAGATTGGATCCCGCGTGACGGCAACTCGCTAGCTGCGGTCGTCCACGTCGGTATCGATCCGCTTCGCGTACTGTTTGCGGAAGGTGCGATAGCCACGGGGCAGCGATGAGAGCGCCATCTGCAGCGCCTCGAGATCGTGTGCGCGATCGATCTTCCCGTCGATGACGTCCTGGCGCAGGCCGCCGAGGGACTCCTCGTATCGCGGCATCAGTTGGCGGTATCATTCCAGTCAATGACGAGCAGAGCGCGCAGTGCGGCAAGGCGATTCACGCCCGGTATTCCGCCCAAGCGCCGGTCACCCTGCAAATGATCATTTCCAGCCAGTGCTGCCATTTGTATGGCCACGGCGGAAGGCAACCGAATGATCGAAACGATCAACACATGAGAGAGACGATGAATCGGTCGGCTCGATACCACGTCGCAATCGCACTAACACTAGTCACGAGTTTCGCCTGCGCGGACGAGAGTTCCACCATGTCGAGCGATACCGACGAGGTCGAGATCCCCGAGACCGTCGAAAATCGCTCGACCGGTCTTGAATGGCTGGGCCAGGACAACGCCGCCGAAGTCAACTGGCAGGAGGCCGAACGATTCTGCCGAGGTACTTCGCGAATGGGGAAGACCGATTGGCGTCTTCCTACGATCGACGAACTGGCGGGGCTCTATGATCCGGCTGCGGAATCCAGTTGCGGTGACTCGATCTGCCGCGTGGCAAAGCCGATTCGGCTGACGAGCGCATACCTGTGGAGTATGTCGCCCGAGAACTCGGATCGGCGCTTCTATTTCGACTTCCGATTCGGCACGCGCCTGGCGCCGCTCCTCAGGCCGGACCTTACGCGACGGGTGTTATGCGTCCGCTCGTTTCGGGGCGGCTGACTTGCCTACAACCGGCGCGCTCTTGTGAAGGCGGCTCCCATCATCACCAATATGAGCACGCCCGCACCTAGCGCGGGGAAAACCGGTACTTGTAAGACCACTTCCTTGGTCGAAGGGGCACAAAGGAAATCGGGTCCGAGCAGGTCGATCTGCTCGGACCCGGCCAGGAACTGGTTCAAGATCGGGATCAGTCCCGGAGGCGCCCCTGCTGGATTCGTCGAGTAACAGGTCATGTGTGTATCGGCGTCGTCGATCCCTTCGCCGTTCTTGCTGGCCGGGGTGCAGAAGAGGTTGGGTTCCAGAAGAAGTGTCGTGCGCCCCTGGAACTGGTCCGCGATGCTGACTCCGACATCGATTGGCGCGCCCGTCGCCAAGTAGCACTTGTAGTGATCGACATCGACCTGCCCTGGAAAGATCAACTTCTCCGTCGGGACACAGAGGGAGTGAGGCGCGCCGAGCACCAGCGGCTGGGCGCCGAACTGATTCGTGGCGATGACGGGCGGGCCCGCAAAACCGTCGACGATGTCGTAGCACGTCAGGTGGCTGAACGGGTCGTCGATTCCTTCATCATTCTTGTCGGCCGGGACCCAAAAGCTGACAACGTCACCGAGGTCGGTTGTCTGTGAACCGAATTGATCGTCGATCGTGACGATGGGTCCGTCGGAGCCAACGACCGGCACTGTCGGGTAGCTTTGATAGTGGTCTGGCTCCGGTTCCACGACCTCCTTCGTCGATGGAGCGCACAGCATGTCGGCTTCCTGCAATTGGAGAAGATCCGCTGCGGGCAGGAATTGGTTCAGGATCGGGATGGCCCCCGGCGCCGGACCCGGTGGCGTCGTGTCGTAGCACGTCAGGTGCGTTACATCGTCGATGACGACCTCCCCGTTCTTCGCGGCCGGAGTGCAGAAGAGTCGAGGATTCAAGACGATTGCGGAGCTCTGACCGAACTGATCCTGGATGGAAACGCCAGTATCGATCGACGAACCGCTCGCGAGGTAACACTTGTAGTGATCGATATTCACCGGCCCGGGAGCAATCAGTTTCTCGGTCGGGACACAGAGCGAGTCTGGCATACCCAGCGTCAACGGCTGAGCCCCGAATTGGTTCGTCGAAATTACCGCGGGGCCAGCGACGCCGTCTAGGATCTGATAGCAGGTGAGGTGACTGAAGGGATCGAGCAAGCCCTCGCCGTTTTTGGCGGCGGGGACCATGAAGCGAATTGGGCTCTGGAGGTCGGTCGTCTGGCTGCCGAATTGGTCGTCGATCTGGACGATCGGGCCATCGAGTCCGACAGCGGCGGCATTGGGGTAGACGCGAAAGTGATCCACAGCGTTGGCTGCTGTCGCACTGGCGAGCAGTCCGATCACGGAAACGATGGCAGCGGCTATACGGGCGGGAGTTTGCGGGCTGAAAACGAGATCGACTGAGCGAAGCAATGTGTCAGTCCTCCATTGAACTCTTGGCCGTTATCGTTGCGGCAAGGCGATTCAAGCCCCTTTGTTCTGCCATCATGCCACATCATAGATGCAGTGGAATTCCTAGCATCAGCTGTCGTCGGCTCAGCCATGGTCGGTCATTGATTGCATGCTTCCCCGGCCGAACCCGCGACGGGTTTCGCGGGGCCGCCGCGGGATGCACATCCCGAATCAACTCGCCGGTACCAGTCAATAGTGGTGATAGTACTTTCATCAATTATCGCAGATGGATGTGGGACTCGGTCGCCATTGTTGGAGGAGCAGGGCACCGTCCTGGATCTTCCTCGAGTCGAACGAAGGGGGAAGATCTCGAGACTCGCTTCCGAAGGCCAGATTTACTTGTACTTGGCCGCAACGGAGGTGGAACACCCAAATGACCTGGGACTTGCAGATGCTGTTGCTGTACCCCGTCAGCTGAACTCGGAGACGCGAGGCTCTGAGGTAAGAGACACTCTGCGGAGGTGAGAGCCTCCTGGGGGAGTGTCGAATGTCAGGACGAAACAAGCCATCGAGCGAGGCCGCAGTCCGCAACACGCTGCGGGACGCAGTGCCGGCGGCCCAAGGGCCCCGGCCGCGCGTAGAGTCAGCGGAGTTTCCGGTCGCCCGATCGCTCAAGCCTGGATCCCGTTGGATAGGACACTGACATCATGAAGTGGATCGCTGCGCTAGGCCTCGCCCTCATCGTTCTCGTCGCCGCCGTCGTGCTGGCGGGCCCCTCGCTCTTGTTCCGCTATCCGGATTTGATCGGTACCTTGAGCGAATTCAGGGACCCGATCGGTGCGCATCACGATGTCGCGTGGGGCCAGGGGCCGGCGATCTCGAACGAATTCGCCTCCGATTGCCCTCCGAGCCGACCGCCTAACATTGTCGTTATCCTGGTGGACGACCGAACATTGATCGCAGCTGGATGAACCGGCTGACGAGTACATCTACTGATCTAGCTAGCAAAGGTATCTTGCCTGATGACCACGCACAACGAACATGTCTACCGCCTCTACGCTCACATCGGCTCACCCTACTCGATGAAGATGCGCGCGGTCCTGCGCTATCGGCGAATCCCCCATGCGGTGATGGGGCGCATGGTCGATTGGGCCAAGGCGTTCGGGAAGGTGCGAGTCCCCGTGATGCCCGTGCTCGAATACCCCGACGGCATCTTCCTGAACGACTCGACGCCTCTGATCCTAGACCTCGAAAAGCGTCACGCCGAGCGATCTGTGATCCCGGAACGCGAAGCCGATGCCTTCCTGGCGGCACTGATTGAAGACCTCGCCGACGAGTGGTTGTCGAAGGCGATGTACGCCTATCGCTGGGCGTTTCCCGAGCACACGAAGTGGACGGGAAGACTGATCGCCTTCGATCAACAATTCGGTGGCGGCCGCACAATGGTCGAGAAGCAGGGTCACGACTTCGAGACCCGTCAGGTCGGGCGCAACCCGCTGGTGGGCTGTACCGAAGCCAATATGCCTATGCTGATGCACATCGCGGATCGGGTACTCGATGCCCTCGAGCCGAACATTCCCGAGCAGCCCTTCCTCTTCGGTAGCCGGCCCTCGAACGCGGACTTTGCGTTGTTCGGTCAACTCTGCCAGTTCACCCTCGACCTTGCGGCCATCGGTCCCTGCCAGGAACGCGCGCCTTACACCATGCGGTGGTGCCATCACGTGCACGACCTGTCGGGCTACGAGGGCGAGTGGCGCAGAGAAGATGAGCCCAGGAGTCCAGCGGTGGATGCACTGCTCGACCTCGCCGGTGAGGCGTACCTGCCTTTCCTCGTCGCCAACCGAGCGGCGCTCGAATCGGGGGCCGATCGGGTTCGGATCGACGCACGCGGTCTCGCCTACGAGGGCGCGCCTTTCAAGTACCAGAGCCGTTGCCTGGAAGAACTTCGGAGAGGGTACGCAGCGCTCTCAGATGAGGCCCGGCACCAGATCGATCCACTGCTTCAAGCGCATGACTGCCTGGCGCCGCTGCAAGGCTGAGCAGGAGGTCACCGGGTTCCGCGGGACAACCCCGGGACAAGATATCAGTCCGAAGACTTCCTTCTTTTCGGGCGCTTGCGCTTCCTGGAGCCGGGTTCGATTCCCGCCACCGAATTCGAGAAAAGCTGCGGTTTCGGGCGGTTGGAACCGGCGCACTGAGGCCTCGCATCTCGGGCGAGGCTTCCCTCACGCGAGGATGCCAATGGCGCCGCAGGGGAGGAAGTCGAACGTCGTATCCCGGTTGTCGAGGTGAGTCTGCGGCCGCTGTGTGCTCTACCGACGAAGGCTGTTCTCGACCACGTCCTATTTGTCGAGCTCCTCCAAGATGTATCGCGCGACCGCTAGGCGAGTGCTCTTGGGGAGGTAGTCCTGCGGCGGCATCTCGGTGTATGCGCGGTTCCGGCGAACTGGAGCGGCGATCCACGCGGCGAGCTTTTCAGGGCTGTCCTTGTACATCGCACGCACATAGGTCATCGGCGGGCCGACGAGACTCGACGTGACCGAGTGACAGCCGGAACACGTGGCCATGTAGGTGAGGCGTCCGACTTGCTCAGGCGTGTAGTCGATGGCTTCGACAGGTTCGTCCGTCCGGTAGCTCGCTACGGAGTACGAATTCGCGTCGGCCTTGCAAGGCTTCCAGCGGGCAGCCCGTTTCAGCGGCTCAGGGAGCTCCGTGAACAACCTGCTTAGAACCCACACCTAGGAGCCTGACCCAAGATGTCTGGCGGCGAGCCAGGCGTCCCTGCGCGTCGCCGCCAAGGCGCGCGATCGAGGTCGAATCCGTAGATTCCCTGAGTGAGCGCAATGCCGGCGGCGGCGATGCAGAGGCGTCTGGGCGTCGCCGTCCATCTTGGGTCGGGCTCCTGGTCCAGGATCGTCATGGCCCTGCGCCTAGATCGGGTTCGGCGTCCGCCGGAGCCCGATCGGCGATCTCGCGCAACACGGCCGGCGATTCGAGCAGAGCCGCACCGATGTCGCGAGCACGCGCGCGCAGCGCAGCGTCGTTGGCCGCTGACAGCTCGGCCTCGAGATCAGAGAGTTCGCTCAGCTCGCGTACGTACGGATCGGGCGCATCAGGTCTCTTCGCCGACCTTCTCCGCCTGCGCGGCTGTCCACTCCTCCATCGGACCGAAACCCGGCTCGTTCGAGAAGAGCTTTTCAGTGTGCTCGAACAGTTCCCGATCGCTCATTTCGGGGTCCCAGGGCACGACGATGGGCTGCGGGACGTACCACGGCGTGTCACAGAACACCTCGATACGGTTGAACTCCGGGTCTCTGAAGTAGACCGACCAGGCGTTGCCATGCGTGACGGTCTCGACATCGGTCGCCAGCCCGTCCTCTTCGAGCCGCTTGATCATCTCCCGGACGTCCGTGATCGACGACACGCGGAAGGCCATATGGAGGAGCGTATCGGGCACGTCGCTGTCCTGTGGCACGTCGACAAAGGCGAGCTGATGATGGTCACTCGCCACCTGGCTGAGGAAGACGATCTCCGGCGATCCGGGCCGCGGGAGGGGGCCGCGATCCGTTACCTGAAATCCGAGGACGTTCTCATAGAAGTCGAGCATGACAGCAAGGTCGCGGACTTTGATCGCGTTATGTGAGAAGCGGAGTTGCATCTGAACCCTCCAGAGCGCGCCGATTGGCGGGGAGACAGCTGAGCCTTGTCAGCTGCAGGGCGGTTGGCATCACGTCAGATTCCGTTGGAACAGGGAGAACAGCCGCTCCCAGTGCCGTTCGGCTGCTTCCTTGTGGTAGATCATCTCTCCACGCTGCGGAAAGACGAAGCCGTGCGTGGTATCCGGGTACCATTCGATCCGGTAGTTGACGCCGGTCGTTGCAAGGTGGGCATCGAGTTCGTCGATCATCTCCTTGGGTGCCCACTCGTCCGTTTCCGCGCAACCGAAGTAGAGTTCGCCGTTGATCTTGTTCGCGTCACGATGAGGCGAGTCATCCGCTTCGGTACACAGGCGCACACCGTGCAGCGATGCTGAAGCGGCGATCCGATCGGGAAACGCAGCGGCCGCAGCAAAGGCGAAGGGCCCGCTCATGCAGTAGCCCAGCGCGCCGACCGGACCGTCCGCGGCGTGGCCGTCGCCCGCCGCGTGCTCGAGCATGGCTGAGGTATCCTCGTTCACCATCTGGATCGAGAGCGAGTCCATGTGCTCGAACATCTCCTCTTCGGAGCCCGGGGGCATCGTGAACGCCCGGGTCCGGCGGTAATAGAGATTCGGCAGCATCACGTAGTACCCCGTGGTGGCGATCCGGCGAGCCATGTCGTGCAGCTCTTCCCGCTTTCCGGGCGCATCCATGTAGAACAGCACGACCGGATAGGGTCCACCTTCTTCTGGATGTGTGATGAAGGTGTTCATGTCACCGTCGGCACGCTTGATGTCTACTTCGCGTTCCAGCATCTCGCCTCCTGTCGACCCGACCGAGGCCCGCGACGCGGGGTGGCCACGGCGCGTCGGCTCGAATTCAACCCGGCAACCTCTCGACGAACTTCGCCGAGGTCGCGGATCTCACCTGTTCCAGGTTTGCCCCAGGCATCAGCTCGACCAGCGTGAGATCGCCCGGAGCAAACGAGAAGACCGCAAGATCCGTGATCACCAGGTCCACCGCGTTCCGACTCGTGAGCGGCAGGTCGCACTGTGGAACCAGCTTCGGGCTCCCGTCGGAGTTGGTGTGAGTCATTGTGATGATGAGCCGCTTGGCTCCCGAGCCGAGATCCATCGCACCGCCCACCCCCAATAGCGGCTTGCCGGGAACCGCCCAGTTCGCGAGGTTCGCGGCTTCGTCCACCTGCAGCCCGCCCATGATCGCAATATCCACGTGGCCACCGCGAATCATGGCGAACGAATCCGCGCTGTCGAAGTAGCTGGTTCCCGGCAGCGCCGTAACCGGGACCTTCCCGGCGTTCACGGGGTACTCCATCGCGCCGCCCTCCGCTGGCGCGGGGCCGACGCCGAGCATTCCGTTCTCCGTATGAAGGACGATCCCGCGTTCGGGAGTGATCAGGTCTGCCACGAGGGTGGGAATCCCAATCCCCAGATTCACCACGTCCCCGCTTTTCAGCTCCGCCAACGCGCGGTGCGCCATGTTCATCCGCAGCGGGTCAACCTTTCTTGCGCTGGATGCCACCGACGCAGAAGACCCGAGGTCGTCCAGGGTCATGCGCGCTTCAACCAGACGATCCACATAACAACCCGGCGTGTGAACCTCGTTGGGGGCGATTTCGCCCACCGGAACGATCGTCTCCACCTCGGCGATGACCAGATCAGCCGCCGTCGCCATCGCCTTGTTGAAGTTCTGTTCGGTCATCCGGTAGACCAGGTTGCCGGCGGTATCCGCCTTCCAAGCCCGGATGAAGGCTACGTCGCCGCGAAGGCCCGGTACGAACACCTGCGGCTTTCCATCGAAGATCCTCGTCTCCCTTCCCTCTCCGATGACGGTGCCCGCCGAAGCCGGAGTGAAGAAGCCCCCGATTCCGGCGCCGCCCGCGCGCAGCGCCTCGGCAAGCGATCCCTGGGGAAGAAGCTCGATCTCCATGCTCCCGTGCTGCGCGGCCGCCACTGCCTCGCGGTTGCTTGTGAAAAACGAGCCGATCGCCTTCTTGATCTGCCCCTTGCTCAGGAGCCGACCGCCGCCGAGTCCGACTTCACCCACATTGTTGGCGACGTACGTCAGGTCCCGAACACCGGTCTCGGCAAGTGCGTGAAGCAGATGGACCGGATGTCCGGTCATGCCGAATCCGCCGACCAGGATCGTGTCACCCGTTTCGACCATGGCCGCGGCCCGCTCGGGTGAGATCTGGGGAACTCGTTTCATGCTGGGCCCTTCCTGCACTCCGTTGTTACGCGGAAGGCGCCTCGAGGCCGAGAGGGGACCATCGAGCATTCTCGGGCGCCATCTCCAACAACACCTTCGCCGTATCCTGCCGGATCTGGTCGGCCAACAGGATGTGCTGCGTACCCGCGTGCATGTCGCGGTAGCAGCGCTGGAGAGGGCTGTGGCGAAGCGAGACGCCTCCCCCCGCAATGTGGGCGAACGTGGTGATATCAGACACTACATCGTGTACATTGGACATCGCGAGACGGATCAGTGCGATTTGATCGAGGCTTGCGGGCTCTTGCCTCGCCATCGATTCGCACAGATCGTCCCAAGCCGAATAGCAGAAGGCTCGCGCGGCCCGCAGGCTGCCCTCGGCATGTGCGTAGCGTACTTGGAAGCTCTCGCCATCGCCGAGCAGTCCAAACGGGTTCTCCTTGGTCTGCGCGAGCTTCTTCAGCTCGTCGAGCGCGTGACGTCCGACGCCCAGAGCGAAACCCGTGTGTCCCCAGGTGGTGTATCCGGTCAACCCCAGCGTGAACTGGTAGCTGCCGCGATGCGGCTTCGTCGTTGCGAAGTCGTGCGTCATCTCCGTCGGGACGAATACGTCACGGATCGAGTAATCGAAACTGCCCGTGGCACACAGGCCGAGCACGTGCCAGTCGTCCTTGATTTCGGCGTGCTTGCGTTCGGTGAGGCAGATCCTGATCTCGCGCTTCCCCGCGTCCGTCATCCGGGGATTCCCATCCTCATCGAGCACGATACAGCCGTTGTGGATGTAGTCGGCGTGATGGATGCCGCTGCCGTACTTCCAATCCCCGTCGATGCGGTAGCCCCCGTCGACGGGTCGGGCCACACCGTTCGGGATCCCCTGCCCGGAGATCAGCAAGTCCTTTGGCTTGGTGAAGACGGTCTCGATCCCGGCGTCGGCCAGGTACGCTCCCGCTGTCCCGACCTCGATATTGCCGACGAAGAGGCACCAACCGGCGGCGCCATCTGCCTCGGAGACCTTCTCGAGAACCTCCAGTGACTCGACAAGAGGGAGATCGGGACCTCCGAGCTCTTGCGGAAGCGTGAGGTAGTAGAGCTCCGATTCCTTGAACGCTTCAACCGTTCGATCGGTCATGTGTCGCAGGCTCTCCGCTTCGTCCGCCTCGGCGGCAACCAGTGGGGAGACTTCTTCGGCCCTCTTCATCCAGTCAGAAAATCCAAATGCAGTCATGTCAATGAACTCCTTGTTTTTTTGATTGAGAGCTTGCGACGAGTTCGGTTGTCACTCGTCGATGGGGTCGAGTACCACCACAGGAATGCGTCGTTTCCCGGCAGCTGTCTGGTATTCGTCGTAGGGCGGATATGCCGCAGTCACGACACCCCACAACCGCCCGCGCTCTTCGCCCTCGGCATCGCGGGCGCGCACGCGGTAGTGCTCGTTGCCCACCTGGATTTCGCACTCGGGTCGTGCCTGCAGATTCAGGTACCAAGCAGGGTGGGCCGGTGATCCCTTCTTCGAGGCCACGACGACGAAGCACTTGTTCACCTGCTGATAGACGAGTGGCAGCGACCGCGGCTCGCCCGATTTGCGTCCGCGGGTGGTGAGCAGCAGGGTGGTCAGGACACCGGGTCCGCCCAACGGCGTCGAATCCCAGTGGTGTGCTTTCTCCGGGTCTTCTCGATACAAGCGGATGTGCTCGACGATCTCCGGCGGCAGACCTTGGGGATTACTCATCGTTGGAAACTCCTTTCTTCTGAATTCCAGAATATTGATCTATGCTAAAGTTTTGTCAATGACTAAATTTTGCTAATGTGAAATTCCGAACGAGTACACGAACGATGAACATGGAGAAGCGCGCCAAGCGGATCCTGGCCCCGCCCCTTCAACCGAACGAATGGAGAATTCACGATGAGCGACGCGACCCCGGACGAACGCGAGCAATGGGATGCCATCGTCGTCGGCTCGGGACTCGGCGGTCTGTCCACCGCCGCCTACCTATGCGCCGCGGGCAAGCGAACTCTGGTCCTCGAAGCCCACTACGTGGCGGGGGGGAATTCCCATGCGTTCCGTCGCGACCACCAGGGCAGGAAATTTGAGTTCGACGTCGGCGTCCACTATATCGGGGAGTGCGGGCGTGATGGCATGATCACCGCTGTACTGAACGGAGTCGGCCTCGCTGAGCGCGTGGTCTTCCGTCCCCTCGACTCCGACGGCTACACCACCCTCCACTTTCCCGATCTCGAGTTCCGAATTCCGTTCGGCTGGGACCGTTACCGGGCCCGCCTACACGAGACCTTTCCCCGCGAGCGCGAGGCGCTGGACGCGGTGCTCGACGTGATGCACGGGGTATCCCAGGCCGGTCGCCGCATGCAACGGGGCGAACTCGAACTGGCGCAGCTGGCCGAGCGGGCACCCGGCTTCCTGCCGTGGGGGCTCCGGCCCGTGACGGAGCTCTTCGCGGAGCATCGGCTCGGAGAGCGCGCGCAGGCTGTGCTGCTTGGCGAGCAGGCTACCTACGCCGTGCGGCCTTCGGAAACCCCGGTGGTCATGGCGGCCGGTTTCATCGACTACTTTCTGCGCGGAGCCTACTACCCGGTGGGTGGAGGCCAGGTAATCGCCGGCCGGCTGATCGAAGCGATCCGAGCCTACGGCGGCGAAGTGCGCACGAAGAGCCCGGTGCAGAAGATCCGCGTCGAGGGAGGTCACGTGCGCGGGGTGGTCGTCGGACAGAAGGGGCGTCACGAGCAGGAGATCGATGCGCCGGTGGTCGTCTCGAATGCCGACCTGAAACGAACTGTTTTCGAGCTGGTCGGCGAGGAGCACTTCGGCGAAGAAACCGCTGAGTACATCCGAGCCCTCAAGATGTCCTTACCTCTCGTCAGTGTGTATCTCGGCCTCGACGTGGACCTCGCGGAACGCGGCATGCCCAACAGCAACCACTACACCTGGGGCGACTACGACATCGAGGGCGTGTACGACAAACTCGATGCTGGGCGGCTGAACGCCAAGATGACCATGCTGACCACCGCCACCACGATGGACCCGGTGAGCCAGCACCTGGCACCGGAGGGGCACACGAACCTGCAGATCATGACCCTCGCGCCGCGGGACTACGGGGTGTGGAACGTGGACCGGGGCCCCGCTGATGGCGGACGCTATCACCGCGACGCGGAGTACAAAAAACGCAAGAGCGAGTTCGTGGAGCAGATGATCGACACGAATCTGCAGCTGATCCCGGACATCCGGGAGCACATCGTCTGGAAGGAAGCGGCGACACCGGTGAGCCAGGAACGCTTTACACACTCCACCGGAGGCACCGCCAACGGAATCGAGGCACCGGTCCCGATGCGGGTCGGGCCGCGCACGGAGATCGAGGGCTTGTTCCTGTGCGGCGCCAGCACACCCTCGGGTGGGGGAGTCATGGGAGTACTACGCGGCGGTGTGCTCGCAGCGGGGGAGGTGCTCGAATCAGACCTCCTCACGCCCGCTCTCGCCGGCGAGACGATGGGAGACCGGGATGCGCTACCCGAGCTCCGCCCCGACTGGGACGCCTGGCGGGAGAGTCACTGAACCACGTCTGGAGCTACGACTTCGTCGCCGATCAGACGATCGACGGACGGCAGCTCCGAGTCCTCACCGTGATCGACGATTTCACTCGTTAGGCGATGGGTCAGCTCACGCCCGCTGCGTACGCAGCGGGCGTGAGGCAGGTGCAGAGGGAAGCGGCATGAGGTTCAAGCCAAGATCCCAGAACTACTAAGTGCCTTCGGGCCGCCAGCAACCATGGGGGCTGAACGGAACTCGGTGATCCAGCCATAGACGCGCCAGCGGTTCCTTGTCTACACCCCGTGCGTCCAGGATGTCGAGGCCTGTACGATCGTTGGGTCCATCGTGGCGCAAGGCGATGACAAAACCATCGTCCTCGGCTGCGTCCTGACTACGAGGAACGAAGATGGGCTCGCCGACAAAATTGCCTTCCACAGCGTCCTGGATCGCCATCGGCCCGCCCGAGCGATCGTATTTTCCAACACTTCGGAATATTCCCTCGCCCGGTCTCCCCACCGAAGCGTAGCCATACCGATTCTCGTATCCCATCAGGCGATCATCAAACCGGTTTAGCTCAGCAAACATGTCGCTCACTTTGGTCCCTTTGCAGGTCCCAGTGGCCAGGTCGAACTCGTAGACGCGGGGATGACAGTGTGCTGCGTCCGGATCGACTTTGCCTTCGCGAAGGTGCTTGATAGTTTCGACAAAGGCAGTCGGATTCTCCCAAGCGGGGGCATCCATGATGATTTTCCCATCCCGTTCGAAGGCATTTCCGACGTGCAGAATGTAGTGACTGTCGGGGACCTCGAACCACTGCATGGGACTACCCGGCTCGCGCTTGCGGATGCCGAACCGCAAGTTCAGGTCGGGCCGTGCCCGTAGTGCCTTCAGGCCCCCAAGAGGATCATTCCTGTCCGGGTTCTCGTAGCTGATGTCGACGGCTCCGAGCGGGACGATGATGTAGTTCTCGGTAATCGCAATGTCGTGGATCTTGCCAGCCCAGGGGGTATCGACCGCTTCTGCCAGAGAGACCTTTCCGTCGGCCTCCACAACGTAGAGCTGCAGGAAGGGTGCCATGGGTTGGTAGCCACATTGGAACATCTGGCCCGTTCTCACGTCGATACATGGATGGGCACCAGACGCCATTCCGAGCATCTTGCCATCGTAATCCCAGATGCCCTTCGACTCGAGGGTGTCCGGATCCATGAAGAAGGGTGGCATGGTTTCATGCATTGCCCAAAGCCGACCGGCGTGGTAGACGGCGTTGGTGTTGGCCTGATAGTTCGGCGGCGGATTCCGTAGCGCGCGGTCTGGCCCAACGTTGAGTCCGCCGAGACAGTATTCGCCCTCCTCCTGCTCGCGCAGGAAGCTCTCCGTGCGAGGGTGGCGGCTGCGATAACGGGCCTTGCCGTCTTCGAAACGCCAAGCACTGACAAAACCGTCACCGTCGAACATATGCAATACGCCAGGACCGGCCTTTGGCGAGGTCTTCTGGTTTGGGCAATTGCGGTAGAGGGTCCCGTTCAGTTCCCGGGGGATTTCACCTTCGATCTTGGTGATGGTGTAGTCCGACTCAACAGGATCTGGCCGCATGGCCTCGGACAGATAGTCGATTTCGATTAGCATGGAAGGTTCTCCTGGATTGGTTGAGGGCGTCTTCTGGATCCAGAATATTTATCATTGCTAAAGTTTTGTCAATGACTAAAATTTGCTAGTGTGAAACCTCGAATGAGTACACGAGCGATCAACATGGAAAAGCGCCGCAGGCGGATCCTGGCGGAAGCGCGGCGCACGATCGCCGAGCGCGGCTTTCCGAGCTTGAACATGCGCTCCCTGGCCGATGCAGCCGGGGTCACTCAGCCCACTCTCTACAACCTGATCGGCAACAAGGAAGAGATCCTCCTCATGCTGATCTCCGAGACGATGGCCGCGCTCGAAGCCCGGCTGGAGGCGTTCGCAGAGGCGGAGCCCGTGGCGCTGCTTGAGGCCGTGGCGCTGCTTGAGGCCGTGGCGAACGAATCCACATCGCTCTTCAGCGCAGAAGAGGACTTCTACCGTGCCGCGTTCGTGGCCAACGAGTTCTTCTCAGATCAGGAGAAGATCTGGGGAAAGAGGGGAGGCTTGACCCGATGGGCCGTCGCGCTCATGACGGAGGCGTGCCGGACGGCTCAGGAGCAAGGGCAGCTGCGAGGTTCGATCCCCCCCGACATCCTCGGCGAGAGGATCTTCGCGAGTTATCGCGTTGCCTCGCGAGACTGGGCGTTTCGCCTGATCTCCATCGAGGAATTCCGCGAGACCGTGCTACAGGCGTCCTACATCGGATTGGCTGCCGACGCGGAGGAGACCTTCCGCCCCGCGCTCATCGGAAAGCTGACGCGACTACGCAAGGCGCGCTCGACGAAGCCCGCCCGACGCAAGGCGCAAGTCAGAGGTCTGAAGTGAACGAGGCCGGAACCGTCTAGCCGGGTCTGGATTTCGAAGGCTACGAATAGCCGCCCTGGACCCTCCGTTGCTTCAATTCGTGCGGGATGCCCGCTCTCGAGCGACATCCGCCCAGGGCTCGCGATCCTCCCGACCACCAAAGAGGTCCGGATCGAAAAAACTATCGGCGATGGTCGCCGAGGTGGCCCTTCCGCGAGGCCAGGCTTCTGTGGCCTGCAATAGAGCCTCGACGACCTCCGGATTCTCGCCCGCGACGTTGCGCTCCTCGTAGGGATCATCGAATACGTCGTAGAGTTCGGGCGGGTCCGTCACGTGGAGTTTCCAGGGGGGGCGATAGAACGCGGCTTCTCCGAAAAGGCCGGTCGTGACGTAATCGGGTGTCTCGCTGTTGGAGGGATCTCCGTTCAGCGCCGCCCATTGGCTGCGGCCATTCAGATCACCCGGAATCGCGTCCGCTGCGCCGATCGCTTCCATCAGCGTCGGGAGGAGGTCGGAGATTGTCATGAAACGCTCATGGGTTCCGTTTTCGAGGTGACCGGGCCACCAGATCGCTGCGGGGACCCGGCTTCCACCGTCGCCGAGGTCGCCCTTGGCGCCGCGCAAGCGGCCGTTGTCGCTCGCCCCGTCGAGTAGATTTGCGACGAGGAACTCGAAGCCTGGGATGGGGATTGGTCGGTCGAAGATCGCGTCGAAGAAACGAGCGACATTCAAGAGTGCCGGGGGGCCGGTTCCGGGGACGATGCCGCCGTTATCGCTCGAGAAGAAGACGAGGGTGTTGCCGAGGATTCCTTCCTCTTCGAAGCCCGCGAGGATTCGGCCGATGGCGGAGTCGAGTTCGCTCACCATGCCCGCGTGAATGCGACGCTTCTGGTCTTCGATCGACGCATAACGAGCGAGCGCGTCTGATGGCGATTCGTTCGGAATGTGCGGGGCGTTGAAGGCGACGTAGAGGAATACAGGGCGGGTGCGGTCGCGAGTGGTGAGCAGGCGCAGCGCTTCGTCCGCGATCAGATGGGTCGTATAGCCCTCCTCTCGAACGGTTACGCCATCGCGTTGCCAATCGTGGCCCCCGCCGTGGTTGTGATCCCAATAGCCGATGCCACCGCTGACATGACCGTAGAAGGACTCGAAACCCCGGGCGTGGGGGAACATCTCGGGTGTGTAATGGCCGAGATGCCACTTGCCTGACATCAGCGATTGATAGCCGGCTCGCGCGAGATGTTCCGGCAGCAATGTCTCGCCAAGCGGGAGGCCACCTTTCTCATTCTTAGTGATCGGTCGCGTGATCCCGATGCGCATCGGCGACTTCCCTGTCATCAGAGCAGTTCGGGTCGGGCTGCAGGTCGGCTGGACGTAGAAGCGATCGAGTTCGATCCCCCTGCGCGCGAGGTTGTCGATATGCGGCGTCCGAATCTCGCTGCCGTGGTAGGAGACATCGCCCCAGCCGAGGTCGTCTGCCAGCAGGATCAGGATATTCGGTCGGCGGTCGGCCGCCGCCACGCCGGCAGAGGGCGGGGATTGTGTGTGGGAATCTGCCAGCGTGGAGGCGGGGCCGGCCATCGCAACCAGAGAAACGAGCGCCATCCAGAATGGCAGGAGAGGATGGCCTCGAGGGGCCAGGCTCTCGGCCTTTGTGAGAGAGGCCTCGTTCGTCATGGCAGGGTCTCCTCGATGGGGCGGCGGCTCTTTTGAAGGTGTGGAGCCGAATATCGATCATTGCTAAAATTTTGTCTATGACCAAATTTTGATAATCTGATCTCGAAAACACCTTGCACTCCAGTGAAGGAAAGGACTTCTACCGCTACGCGATCCGCTTCCCGTTTCGGATCTCAGCTCTGATCCACGAAGACCGGCGGATGACCACGGGAGTGCACGCAGGATCCCGTAGCGTTCATTGATGGCGCGTCGAGCGAGGAAGTGCAGGCGGGGGGGTACCGTATTCCCGTCTATTCCTGCGTATTCCCGCTTAGAATCGCGTAACTATTTGATTTTCCTCACTCTCCGTTCAGGCTTCGAACCTGAGGGGCGGGGGTTCGAAGCCCTCCCGGCGCGCCAGCGACTTCCTGCATGAAGTCGCTTCGGCCAATCCCATGCTTCGGGCGGCCTGATGCGCGGTCGAAGCCTCGCTCGACATCCAAGCCCGGCGCCGGGAGATTTGTGCGGCTCTTTGCGGGATGCGTTCCTACAGGGGAAGGTCTCCCGCGGCGCTGCTCACGCTCCCCGTCTTCGAATACGCCTCGATGGCGCGCTCCGCGATGCGCCACTGGTGCACCTCGTCGGCGCCATCCGCGAAGCGGGCCCAGCGCGCATTGGTCGCCATGTCCGCCAAGGGCGTGTCCTTGCTGTACCCCAGGGCGCCGTGAACCTGAATGGCACGGTCGATGATGCGGCCGAGCGAGTTCGCGACGAAGTGCTTGGCCATGGAAACCTCGCTCTTGAAGTCCTGACCGGCGTCGATCTTGTACGCCGCGTGGAGGACCATCAGTTTCGACTGGTAAAGCTCCATCGTCGAGTCCGCGATCATCCACTGGATGCCCTGTTTCTCGGCCAGTAGGGATCCATGAGCGTACCGCTCCAACGATCGCTCGATCGTCATGTTGAGCGCGATCTCGGCCTGTCCGATCCAGCGCATGCAGTGCGCAAGCCGTGCCGGTCCGAGTCGAGCCTGCCCAAGGCGATGTCCCTGGCCCCGGCCGCCTAGCATGTTCTGCTTGGGAACCTTCAGATTGGTGATGCGGATTTCGCAGTGGTTGTGGCCGCCACTCATGGTTTCCACATCGCGCAGGATGTCCCAACCCTCGGACGGGATGTCGACGAGAAAGGCGCTGTTGCAGGCCTGGCGAATTTCCGGATCGTCTTCCGTGCGCGCGATCAGGATGGCGAACTGAGCGCCGGTGGCGCCCGAGATGAACCACTTGTGACCGTTGATCAGCCAGTGGTCGTCTTTCTCGACGGCCTTGGTCTGAATCAAGGTCGGATCAGAACCCGCGACAGAGGGTTCGGTCATGGCAAAGCAGGAGCGAGCGACGCCCTTGCATAGCGGCTTCAAGTATTTTTCGATCTGCTCCGGCGTGGCGAAGTGGAGGAGCGTGTGCATATTGCCCTCGTCGGGAGCCTGGGCGTTCAACGCGAAGGGGCCAAAGCGCGTCTTTCCTGCTTCGGCCGAAACGCTGGCCATCGCCACGTGCCCGAGTCCCATGCCTCCATACTCCTCCGGCATGTGGGGCAGCCAAAGGCCCCATTCCTGGGCGGCCATGCGCATGTGGATCACTTCCTTGACCAGGACCTCTCGCGAGTCCTTGTGCGCGGCGATCTTCTTCTCGGAGGGGCGAACGATGTCGTCCAAGAACTTCCGGACATGGTCGACCGCAATCTGGACGTCCTCGGGAAACGTGAAATCGATGGCCATGGGGTCTCCTGACGGGTTTGCTCGCCGGGTCGAAGCCTGTTGCTCCGGATCCGGTGGCGGGAGGTTTCGTGGAATGCACGCGCATCATAACTTCTTCGGCGGACAGGAAGAGTGGCCGGGTCGGCGCGGCTAGCTCGGTGGGTCGATCCAGATGGGTGACGACCAGGCCCGCTCGCGGATTGTCGCGGGCACGCGCGGGTCTGGCTCGATGCCCAGGCGAATCGCGTCGTACGTCGACCAGCGGCAGGTCGGGTTCTGGATCGCCCGGACGTAGTAGAAGGCGCCCTGACTCGCGTCGAAGTCGTCGTCCTGCCAGGCCACCATCAGCTGTCCCGCTCCGCGCTCGCCGCGCGTCTGGCAGGAACTGGTGTCGACAGAGGCGCCGTTGTCCGGACAGCGAAGTGTATTCGGGTCGACCTCGAGGCCGTCTGCGCAGACGACGTCCCGCACCGATTCGTGCGTTTCTCCGTCGGCGTCGATCCAACCCTTGACGACCTGAATGCGCTGGAGCGGAGCGCTCATCCAGTCGGCGCCGGCCCAGGCGAAGAAGGTCGGGCTCTCGGCCCCTTCTTGCTCCGGCTGCAGCGCGGCTCCCATGGGAACGCCACCATCGGTGGCGACCGCGACCGGGTTGCGATCGGCGACGATCGCAGCGTCGAAGCCCCAGCCAGCAAAGAAGCGCAGGAGGATGCGCGGCCCCGAGGTCGCATAGGATTCTCGCCGCTTCATCCCTGCAAAGATCGCATCCCGCGT
>JAAELY010000227.1 GCA_024226335.1 bacterium | reverse complement strand
GCGGTTGCAGCGTTGACACCTGTACCGCTGAATCCTCCTGGGATTCACATCTCGAGTGAAGAAGCCTTTCTTGATGAACTTCCAACCCTGCGAAGTTCGGTGGAAATCACACTCTGGGTTGGGGCAGAAGGGCGGCTTTGGACAGGTCGGGAGTTCGCGCATTCCCGGTCACTACGCACACCCCGTGCCAGGCACATTCTTCGGACCACAACTGAAGGAGAGGGCAGCCCGGATCCGCAGTCAGGATCGAGTTTTGCGGAATACCGGGACAAGGGGAAAAATGCGAAAATGTGCCCTGGCAATCCCGATCACGACGCCCCAACCCGCACGCGCTTTGATAACGTGTCTGGTGGCTACTGCGGGCATGAGCATCGCAGCGAAAGAACGAGGGAAAGTAGATCTTGAACGAGAAGGCCATGCACCTCGAAATCGACGAGGCCTCCTGCATTTCCTGCGGCCTCTGCGAGGCTCGAGCCCCTGAAAACCTCATCACGGATAGAGACAAGGCGACCGCCGTCGTGGTCAAGCAGCCCGCCGGGGAAGCAGAGATCGAAGGATCCACCGATGCAGTGGACTATTGCCCGACCGGCAGTCTGAAAGCAAAGATGATCGAGCCTGAAGAAAGTGCCGCGTAGAGCGGTAGGCGAGGCGAAGTTCTGAGACAGACACTTGGCGACTCACCCACGAACGCAGCTGCGGATGCACCCGGCTGGCGACCGTCGAAGAGAATCGAAAAGCTCTACGCTGACCACCTGGGAAGCACACCTGCGGTCGGCGCCGAACGCGCACTGCACTACACCGAGTACTACAAGAAGGTAGCTTCGTCGGACGCGTCAGCGCTGCGCAAGAGCGCGGAGAGTCTCGCCTATCATCTGGATCGACGCTCCATCCGTATCTACGACGACGAACTGATCGTCGGAACGCAGACCGAGCATCGCATCGGCGCGATCTGTCAGCCCGAGAAGGCCGGCACCGCCATGCTCGAAGACGTCATGAGCTTCGAGACGCGAGACGTCAATCCTCTGGCGCTCGCACCGGGTATGAAGTGGACCTTGCTGCGAAAGGTCATCCCTTTCTGGCTCAATCGAAGCCTGCCGATGCGCGCCTTCTCACTGCGCAAGAAGCTCAAATACGCTGGGGAGCAACTCAACGCACTTCACTTCGTAATCAATGAAGCAGCCGGAGTCGCCCATTTCCTGCCCGACTACACTTCTCTGGTGCAGCTGGGCACACGTGGCCTGCGGACCAGAATCGAAGAACGACTGGCCCGTGGCGAGCTTCCGCACGATGGCAAGGAGTATCTCGAGGCAAGCCTGCTGGTCCTCGACAGCGTCGAGCGCTTCGCGGATCGCTATCGTGCCGAAGCGGAGAGACTCGGCAGAGACGACCTCGTCCGTGTCCTGGAGCGAGTCCCCCGCGATCCTCCGCAGACCCTGCGCGAAGCCCTGCAACTCATCTGGCTTTTTCAACTGGTTATCCAGATTGAGTCTGTCGACCAGGGAATCAGCCTCGGACGGATGGAGCAATACCTCTACCCACTCTATCGCGAACAGATCAGCCGTGGAGAAATCAACGACGACGAGGTGCGAGAACTCTTCGCTGCGTTCTGCATCAAACTCTCCGAAGTGATTCCGCTCTTCTCGCGGCGCGCCACCGAGTACTACGCGGGGCTTCCCAGTGGACAGGCTCTGACGATTGGTGGCGTGGATGCGGAGGGAAACGACGCAGCCAATAGGCTGAGCTTTCTTTTGCTCGACGTCATGGAGGGCTTCAAGACCCGACAACCGAACTGGCATGCGCGAATCGCGGATGTGTCGAGCCCCGAGTTCGTTCGGCGGGTCAGCCAGGTGATTTCGAGCGGAGGGGGATCGCCGGCGCTGTACAATGACGACGTCATCATGCCGGCGATGGTCTTGCGCGGAAACGCCTCGGAGAAAGTCTGGAACTACGCGACGGTAGGCTGTGTCGAACCGGCGCTCTCTCGTGAGAGCTTTACGTCTTCGGACGCAGCGATTTTCAACCTGGCCGTCGCCATGGAGTGGTTATTCGGCAATGGACAACCGCTGGCGAAAGATTCCCGGCGCGAGCGACCGTGGTTGCGGGAGATCCACAGCCTGGACGAACTCCTGGACAGACTGGAAACGCAGACCTCGGAGCGAATCGGACAGCTCAAGACCTCACTGGACGCGATCGAGCGGGCCGGTGCGGAATACTATCCCACGCCCTTCTCGTCGCTGACCATCGGCGGTTGCATCGAGAATGCCATCGATTCGACTCGTGGAGGCGCATGGTTCAACGCGACCGGGATCCAGGCCGTGGGTGTCGCGGATCTGGCAAACTCGCTGGCAGTAATCGACGAACTGGTTTTCAAGAAGGGTCTTTACAATCTGGAAGAGATTGCGAACGCCTGCGCAACGGATTTCAAGAACCAGGAACTGATGCTGGCCCGCGCTCGCAAGATCACCGCGTTCGGCAATGACGATCCTCGAGTCGATGAACTGGCCAACCGCGTAGCCCTGCTCTTCGATCGCTGTGTCTCACAACACAGCAACACGCGCGGCGGGCGCTGGATGCCCGGCTACTACTCGATGACCTGCCACCAGGGCTTCGGACAGCGGATGGCTGCCATGCCTTCTGGGCGCCTCGCAGGTCGACCCCTCGCAGACGGACTGGCGCCGGTCGATGGTTCCGACATGCTCGGTCCCACGGCCTCACTCAACTCGGTAGCACGACTCGATCACACGCGTTTCGGAAATGGCATCAACTTGAACATCAAGTTCGATGCCGCGACCGTCTCCGGTTCGGAAGGGTGTGCCACTCTGGAAGCTCTTTTCCGCGGTTACTTCGCGCAAGGCGGGATGCAGGTACAGATCAACGTTCTGGATCCAGCCGTACTCGAGCAGGCCATGCGCGATCCCGACAGCCATCGCAATCTGCTCGTGCGAATCTCCGGGTACTGCGCCTACTTCGTCGACCTGACACCGGCCATGCAACAGGAATTGATCGATCGCACTCGCCAGCGAGCGCGATGAGCTTCACGGCTCCGATCTTCGACATCCAGCGATTCAGCCTCCACGACGGTCCGGGCATCCGTTCCCTCGTCTTCCTGAAAGGCTGCCCGCTGCACTGCTCCTGGTGCCAGAATCCGGAATCGCAGAACCGCGCGGCGGTCATAGCCTTCTATCGAGACCGTTGCGCCGAGCACTTCGAATGCGAGGCCGCGTGCGAGGAAGGTGCGATCCAGCGCGATGGTTTCCGAATCGATCAGCAGAAGTGCACGCTCTGCGGGAGTTGCGTCGAGGCCTGTCCGAGCGGCGCGCTGCGACTGATCGGAGAGCAACACACTCCCGACCAGTTGATGGAGAAGCTGCGAGCCGATTTTCCCTATTTCGCAAGATCAGGGGGCGGAGTCACCTTCACGGGAGGCGAGCCGACGCTCTACCCGAGCTTCATCGAACGCGTACTCGACCTCTGCAGCACGGAATCGATCCACACGAACATCGAAACTGCAGGCCTGTTCTCGTTGGAGAGGTGGAAATCCATTCTCCCAAAGTTCGATCTGATCTACTTCGACCTGAAGCTCCTGGATCCGGAACAACACGCGCACCATCTCGGCCCGGGATTCGAAACGGTTCATGCCAATGCCATCGCACTATCGGAAATAAAACTCCCGATCGAGTTTCGAATGCCGGTGATTCCAGGAATCACAGACACCGAGGACAATATCGACGCCGTGGCTCGACTGCTTCAGCAGATGGGGAAGCCGAGCATCCACTTGCTCGCGTATCACAACATGGGCGAGGCAAAGATCGACATCATCGAAGGTTCCCAGCCACGGCTCGGGCTCGCCCGGCTCTCGGATGAGCGCCTGGCCGAAGTGCAGAACAGCTTTCGCGAAAGAGGAATCGAAGTCCTCGGGAACGACGGCTAGCGCACTCTTCGCAAGCGAATCGCATTCGGGTCGAAGAGACCCGGATATCGAGGATCATCTTCGACCAGCTTGCGAACCGCCTTCGCTGAAGTCTGCCCATCGGGAAACAGATCATCCTTGATGAACTGGAAGGACAGATCACCATCGGCCGACACGGTGTACCTCGCAAAATTGTACAAGCCGTTCGGATCCTCGATATCGCGCACATTGAGGAACTTCTGGCCCGCAATCACAGAGATATGGGCGGCCATGCGATCTTCCACGGCTCCTTCCTCCGAGAATTCCAGGTAGTACTCGGAAGAATCGAAGCGAAATACGGACACTCTTCCGTTCTCGTGCTTCTCACCTTCCACCGGGATCGCAACCCACTGTCCCAGGAGTTGTTCGTCCAGCAGCTCACTGCCAACGGGACTCAGCGGTTCAGATAGGCCGAGTGGGCAGCCAAAACAAACGAGTGAGACAAGGACTGTAACGAGGCTTCTGACTTGCATCGAAAGCCCATGGTACACGCAATCAGCGATGAACTCGATTGGACTGCACGGGAGTGGAAGTCTTCAGAAATCGCGAGGACATCGCAGGGGGACGGAAAGGGGTCTTCGGAATCTCTCGCTTCTCGATCAGCCTGAAAGAACGTGACCTGAGTTCGCGGATCTGGCTCCGGTTTACCCAGGGCAGACTCGTCGCTCCGTATGGAGCACTACCCGCCTGCTCGGCCTTGCGCTGGAACCGGGTTGCTGCCTCCTCGAGCCCCAGACTTCTGCAGAGTTGCTCGGCCCACTCCAGTGGCGCCGGTTCCAGTGGCCAACCGTCAGGGTCCACCAGAAATTCCTCGACGGCTCCGCGTCCGGAGAGATGCAAGCTCGCCTGGATTTGCGCCACTTGAGCGTAGCGGTCGTGCTCCTCTTGCGTGTCGATCCGAATCGTTCGAAAAGCGAGCTTGCCGTCGTCCAGCACCGTATGGCAGCGCATTCCGTCTTCGAAGAAACACAAATCCTCATCGGCCCATTCGGGACCGCCCCAACGAGCCAGAAGCAGAGCCAGGTTTGCCGCTTCGTCGGAGTGCCGGCCCGGAGTCTGGCTCTCATAGTGATAGAGGCAGCTCTTGGGTTCGTAGAACACACGACCGCCGGCTGCGCGAATCTTGAGACAGAGATCGACATCCTCGAAGCCGTTTCGGAATCCGAGGTCAAAGCCACCTGCATCCTCGAAGGCACTCCTTCGCACGAGCATGCACGCGCCGGTGACCATGCGAAACTCCCGGAAACGATTGACAACGGGGTGATTCCCGGAAGAGCCACAGTAGATGTGATACGGAGAGCGGAGAGTCTTGCTCATCACGACACCCGCATGCTGGATCGTGCCATCTTCGTAAAGTAGACGACTCCCAACGATCATCGCACTGGGCTCGGATTCCAGGACGCGTACGAGCGGATCGAGCCAGTCGTCCAACGCCCGCGTGTCGTTGTTCAGAAACAGGAGTTGGTCACCGGTTGCCATCTCCGCCCCTTGATTGCAGGCGCTCGCAAAGCCCTGATTCGTCGAATTGACAGACACGCGGACCCAGTCGGGACGATTGCGCAGAACTTCGGCAGTACCATCCGTCGAGCCATTGTCGACGACAATGACTTCAAATGGCGTGCTCGCCCCGATTCGCTGAATGCTATCGAGGCATTGGCGCGTTAGTTCGGCTCGGTTGAATACCGGAATCACGACGGACACGTAGGCCATAGCGAATTTTCATCGGCCTAACGCAACGAGAAGTTCAGCCGATTGCGACCGGAGGGCGGACTCTCTAGCAAATGGCACGCTCAGGACGTCACGACCGATCCGCCATCACAAGTGATAGTATCTCCCACCGTATAGGCGCCCGCGCGGGAGGAAAGGAAGATGGCGATTCCGGCGATGTCTTCCATCGTTCCAACGCGTCCGCGCGGATTGCCGCGGCCCACCGAGTCCCAGTCCTGATCGTCTACCTTGCCGCCAAAGCCGACTCCGGTGGAAAGCATCCAGGTCGGAAACGGACCGGGTGCGATCGCGTTGACCAGGATGTTCTCCTTCACGAGGTGCGCGGCCAACACACGCGTCAGGTAGTGAACAGCGGCCTTTGAAGGTCCGTAGGAGAAGTTGTCGAAAATGGGAGTCTTGATCCCGTCGATCGATCCCACATTGATGACCCGGGCGGGATCCTCCGCGTTCGCAGAACTTCGAAGCAACGGAAGCAGCTTCTGGGTAAGGAAGAAGATCGCCTTGACGTTCGTATCCATGACCTTGTCCCAGCCCACCTCGGGGAATTCGTCGATCGGAGCGCCCCAGGAAGCGCCTGCGTTGTTGACCAGAATATCGAGCTGGGTTTCCCGCTCGGCGAGAGCAGAAGAAACTTCCTCGATGCCGCTGAGGTTCGAGAGATCTGCGGGAAGCGATATGCACTCTCCGGAGTACGCATCTGCGAGTCGCTTCGCAGTGTCGTTGCAGATATCGGCCTTGCGCGAACTGATGTAGACCTTCGCACCGCTGGCCAGGAATCCGGCGGCGATCATCTCGCCAATACCACGCGAACCACCTGTGACGAGGGCGACCCTTCCTTCGATCGAAAACAGATCTTTCACTCGGCTTTCCTCCGCTTCCCCTGGGGTGATTCCCGATCCGACTGGCCGGCATCCTACCAAGTCCGGACCGACGCCGCTGAAAATGTCTGTCGATCTGAAGCCTGGCGAGCGGTCCGAGATTTCTCGATGTGCTGATAAGGCACAGAATTCGGATGTGCGTACGCGTGGAGGCGATCGGTCAGGACGATCCGCGCACGTTCGCGAGAGTTAGGCGCGATCGTGTGCAGTAGCCACGGGTGCATAAAGACCACGTCACCCGGCTCCCTCATCATCTCGACGATCTGCAGCGGAACGCCGTCGACGATCTGGGCTTCGCCCATGAAGCGCACCTCGCGATCTTCGTCGGTCCGAAGCGTCCAGAGAGCGCGCAACCAGGGCACGCGATCGCGGAGTCGAGCGCGCACCTCGGCTGAGCCCCCCGAAAATTCCGGACCGTTGCTCTTCTGAATCTCCGCCACTAGGGAATCTCTGCACAGGGAGGATTCGAGCGAGAAGCGGGAGTCGCCGCCTGAGCAAGAAGCGTGATCCGATCGCAGATCCGTAGATCTGCAGAGGGTCGCGCGACGCAGCGCAGGCGGATGCATCGCGCTTCACAGCCGCAGCCTCCCTGTGCAGAGGTTCCCTAGACGGTGGGAGCCTGCTATCGCGACCGTGCCGCCACCGCGCGCTTCGACGCGGTCCAGGAAGAGAAAGACCTGCACACCGGGCAGGCATTCGACGCCGCCCGGGCACGGGTAGTCGAGATGCCAGTGCTTGTGAGGAACGGTCCAGGTCTCCGATCCAGGCAAGGTCATCAGAAGAGTCGAACTCGGGCGAGAATAGAACCACTGGTCCGGACCGAGCAACTCGTCTGCGACGGATCGAACCGCAGGACTGAAGATCAACTCGAATCGCCCCTCACGCTTGAGCGATTTGACCGTCGCTGCCGAGATGCGGACGCTCGGGCTTCGGGTCGTTGAATCCTGTCCCTCTCGTTCAGCGACGAGTTCCCAGATGCGTGCGCGTAATTCGGCCACCGCATCGATATCGACGGCGCCGGGCAGACGGACGAGCCCGCGCGTCTCGAGGTCGGAGCGCTGCTCCGGCTTCAACGCAACCAGCTCTTCAGACTCTCGCCAACCGCCGCCTGGAGTCTCCATCGTCCCCATCCTATCCATGGGTCTTTCCGACAAAATGCCCTCGCGCGAACCGATTCAGGCACCGGCCAAACAGTCCGGCTCGTTTGGGGTGGATACTGAGAAGCTACGACCACGACTGGAGTTCGACGATATTTCCTTCGGGATCGGTGACGTAGCACCAGGTAACGCTCGCGCCGGTCGAAGTTGAGAGCGTTACGACATCGGCGATCGCCGACCCGCCGCGGGACAGCACCTCTGCGCGCGCATCCGGAACGTTTTCGACCGAGAATGCAATATGTGCAAATCCGGGCCGATTGACGGTCGAATCGAGCGAGTCCTGCTGCTCGGAGTACTGGTAGATTTCGAGCGTCGGACCGTCGGCCCCGCAACCCGGGAGGCGCACGTGCACCCCTTGCAGTCTGGCGCCGGGCACACCCGTTCCCGCATCCAACTCGGGCCCCGAATAGTCACGTTCCGGCGGAACGAGAACGCACCCGAAGGCGTCTTGATAGAAGCGAACGAGCGAGCGCCAGTCGCGGGCGATCAGATTCGTATGAACGTAGCGCGCTCCCGCAATCATTTCGGAGCTCCTGTCATGAGAATGGCAGATGATTTGCCTAACGAGAATTCGGCTCAGCTACCGATCGCGGGTTGGCGTCAAGAAACTCGGCGATATGCGACCCGACTTCACCGGGATGCCGGATGATGCGGTAGCGGATCGGGTCCCGCTCAGCTTCCCGATGGATGGCTCTTCCCGCATTGGCCGGGAACTTGCGGATGATCTGGAGAAGCCGCGGGATGATCTGGTACTCGGGACAGTTCTCCGGAAGTCCCGGTCGCGTGCGGGTGAAGTAGCGAATGCTCCTCTTGAGCCTCCGCGCCGCACAGATATACCGAGGGACATCGAGAAAAAGGATCAGATCCGAAGCCTGACGGACGGTCGGGGAGACTCCTTCGATGATCCACGATGGCCTCTCGGTGAGTTCACGCACGGCGATCCGCCGCTGTTCGGGCGGAGTCTTTTTCCATCCCGAACTCCAAACGATCGGGTCCAGGGAATAGACGGGAACACCCAACGCCTCGCCGAGACTCGAGGCGAGCGTCGTCTTGCCCGCTCCGGCGTTTCCGGTGATGTGAATGCGAATCGCGAGATCCCCCACGAACCCGCATCCAACTGCCGCTGGATGCGCCGGTTCCGTGAGGAAAAAGTAGCGAACTCGATCGAAGCCTACGCTCCGCCGGTGGAGTCGCGGCAAGGACGTGGCGAGTTCATTGGATCGACGAGACAGCTGACCCGGTCGAAAACAAACCCCGCTAGCTGGACCGCCTTCGAGCGCGACCCCCGCTAGCTGAATTGCTTCGCCTGCTCCGCTTCCTTCCGCCGGATTGCGCAGACCGTGGAGCGCGCCGGGATTCAGACTTCTCTCCAGCCAGGGCCTCAGCCTCGGCGTCGGCCTCGAAACCCTCGACCTTCCGACGCGGAATCGCTGAGCCGATCATGCGTTCGGTGGCGCGAACCCAGGCGCGATCGCCGCTGGTGACGAACGTGCAGGCCACACCTTCGCGCTCCGCACGACCGGTGCGTCCGATGCGATGGGTGTAGGCCTCCGGTGTGTTCGGCACGTCGAAGTTGATTACGTGGGAAACGTCGCTCACATCGATACCGCGTGCCGCGATGTCGGTGGCCACCAGGATGTCGTAGCGACGCGAGCGAAAGCCGCGCATAGCTCGATCCCGTTGGGCCTGGGACAGGTTTCCCTGGAGCCCCACGGCGTTGTGCCCGGCCCGGGTCAACTGTTCGGCCAGACGCCGAGCCCGGTGTTTCGTGCGGATGAAGACGATGGCCGAATCGCACTCGTCACTGGCGAGCACATGCTCGAGCAGAGCTCGCTTACGCCCCTCTGGCACATGATACAGGGCGTGATCGATAGTCGAGGCCGGCGCGCTGTCTGCCAGTTCGACCACGTGCGGGTCTTTCAGCAGATCGTCCGCCAGTCTGCGAATCTCCCTCGGCATGGTTGCCGAAAACAAGAGATTCTGACGACGCTTCGGCAGCGCCTTGAGGATCTTTCGGATGTCGGGCAGGAAGCCCATGTCGAACATGTGATCGGCTTCGTCGAGCACCAGCGTCTCGACCCGATCGAGGCGAAGCACGCCCTGTTGGAGCAGGTCGAGCACGCGACCCGGGCAACCGACCACGATCTCCGGGCGCTGGCGCAGCACATTGACCTGATTGCGCATCGAGACGCCACCGTAGACGGTGACCATCTTCAAGCGAGTGAATCTGGAAAGCGTGCGGATCTCCTCCGCGATCTGGGTGGCGAGTTCCCGAGTGGGAGCGAGCACGAGCACGCGAGGGCCTTTGCCAGGCATCTCGAGCAGCCGGTCGAGCAGCGGCAGCGCAAAGGCCGCCGTCTTGCCCGTACCGGTCTGGGCGAGGCCGAGCACATCGCGGCCATCCAGGCCGGCGGGAATGGTCTCGAGCTGAATCGGCCGGGGATTTTCAAAACCGGCTGCGCGGATGCCACGCTCGAGGGCCTCGTTGAGCCCAAACTGGCGAAATCCGGTCGAAGAAGTGGATACAGATACTGACATTTAGAACTAGATCTCCGCCGCACGCGCGCAGACAGGGCCTGTTCGGTACGGCTGTACGTTTCTGGCCCAAACAACAGAGAAGGGCGAGAAGAATTCGTTGGCGGCGCGACCTCAGAGGGAAAAACCCGAGATCCTGTTGTTCGCCGCTTTCGGGCTCGGACCCGATTGAAGGAGCTGATTAGCCCGTCCGGACGATCGGCGCCACCCCAGGGCACGCAGATCACACCTCAGGCGCACCACTCAAGTGCTTGGAATCGGCTGTTTCTCGCGCGCCAGCCGCTCCAACAGACCGATCGCGTAGTCCGGTCCCGGCAAAGCCGCGATCTCATCTCGCAGGCGTTGGGCCCGCCGCCGATAGGAAGGAGTGCCCAGTAGCGTCTCGACCGCCAGACGGACGCTTTCGGGCGTAACCCGCAACGCATCGAGTACCTGCCCAACACCCAGACCGACGCAGCGGTCCGCATTCTCGGCCTGGTCGGCGCCCAGTGGGATCAGCAGCGAGGGCAGACCGTGAGCCAGCGCGCCCATCACACTCCCCGATCCGCCGTGGCAAACGACCAGATCGCAATGGGGAAGAAGCGACCATTGGGGGATGTAGTTCTCGATACGGATATTGGCGGGTTGTGGAACGAACTCTTGGACATCGATGCCTGGGCCCAGCGTGGCGATCAGATTGATGGGCAGATCGCGCAGCCCGGCGAGCACACGGGCGAACAGATCTCCGCATTCCGTATTGAAAACCGTGCCCAGCGTGAAATAGACGGTCGGCGCGCCGGGTCGCAGCGATGACGATTGCGGTGCAGAGCCTGTAACCGGTCCCGGCCTGGATGGCCGGATGGAGTGCGCCGTAACCGGTAGAGGACAGGCGGGATCGCGATAGCCGGGTGGGAAGGGTGAGAGCACGAGATAGCGGCCGAGCATCGCGAGTTCGGGATCCGGAGGCAGGCCGTGTTCAGCGCGCAGTTCGTCGAGTGGCACACCGACCACCTGGGCGCGCACGAAGGACCCAGTGGCGATCACCAGGACCGTCGCGAAGACCAGCCCCAGACACTCGGCGGCCACCATGGCTCCAAAGTCCGTCTCATCGCATACCAGAACATCGGGCTGCCACTCCCGACACAACTCGACGGTGAGCGGCACACGGTAGCCGGCCGCGCGACGGGCAAAGCGCTCGCGAAGATCCCGGTCTTCCCGTTCGCGGTCGAACGGACGCAGCGGAAGCCGCTTCAGCGGACCGCCCAAGTCCGTGCCCATGGCGAAGACCTCAAATCCCGCAGCCTCGACCGTGGAAACCATCCGCGGCGCGCAACCAAAGGCGATGTCGTGGCCCGCCGCCTCTGCAGCGCATGCGATCGCGCGCAGCGGCTCGAAATGACCGCGACCGCCGACGAATGTGAAAAGGACACGCACGCGCATTCGACCCGATTGTTGCGAGTCAGGCCCGTTCGAGCACGAACAAGGCAACTCGGTGACTGAAGCTCAGCTGTCCGTCCTCGCGACGTACGTTGAGTCCGGCCCGGTCATTCTCAAGACACGACTCCATCAGCGAAACGATCTCTTTGCGCCCTGCCTCTTCCGGTGCACCGTGGGCGATCCACTCGTCCAGCTCGTAGTCGAGCGTGGAGGGCAGTTCGCGGACAGTGGTCAGGTCGGCCTCGGCAAAGAGTCGCGCGAACTCCGACGCTGGCAGAGCCCTGACGTGGGTGGGATCGCAGAGTTGCTCGATCCGATCGTGGACCTCCGCCCGCTGCACGTCTTCGCTGCCCAGTAGATCGGCGACGAGGACGCGACCTCCGGGCGCGAGGACACGGATCATCTCGGCGAGCACGCGGTCGGGGTGTGGAAAGTGATGGAACGCCGCGCGACAGGAAACCACGTCGAAAGATGCTTCTGCGAAAGGCAGGCGCTGCGCGTCACCGTGCTCGAAGTGCAGATTGTCGAGGCCGCGGTCCCGGGCCTCGGCCCGGGCCAGTTCGATGAACGCATCCGTCGCATCGAAGCCGGTGACCTGGGCACAGCTCTTCGCGAAAGCCATGGTGAGAAAACCCGGACCGCAGGCCACGTCGAGAACACGGTCCGCCGAACCGGCTCCGGAAAGCGCGACCAGGGCGTCCAGCCCGCGTTCGTCGCGGGTCTGGCGCATGCGGGAATAGACATCCGCCGTGCGCGTGAACTGCGCGCGGATCCGATCGAGATGAGCTTCGCTCATGACCCCATCCTAACCCGGAAACCCCATCAAATCGCTGCTGCGACGGACCCCGTCCCGATTCCCTATACTGCCTCTCCCCTGCCATCAGGCGCTCGGACCTCCACACCGACGCGGTGCCGAAGCGCTGTTTCTGGATTTCTTGACTGTCTACAGCCACTCGCGACTTTCGAGCTTCGAGAACTGCCCACGCCAGTTCAAGTATCGGTACGTCGACAAGATCAAGGTCGACACCGAGGGCGTGGAAGCGTTCATGGGCAAGCGCGCGCACGAGATTCTCGAGCGCCTGTACCACCACATTGCCCGCAACAACCGTCCGCCGAGTCTGGCGCAGGTTCTGGATCGGTTTCGCAAGGACTGGGCGCTGGCCTGGCACGACCAGATCCAGATCGTGCGCAGCGAGAACCCACCGGAGTTCTACCTGAAGCGCGGCGAGCGCTGTCTGGAGAACTACTACCGTTCGAACTATCCGTTCGAGGAGGGAGAGACCGTCTCGATCGAGGAGAGGCTACTGCTGAGCCTGGACGAGACCGGTAGATACCAGGCACAGGGAATCGTCGACCGCATCGTGCGACGCGCCCCCGGACACTACGAGATTCACGACTACAAGAGCGGCGGTTACCTGCCCAAGCAGGCGCGCTTCGACGCGGACCGACAGCTGGCGATGTACCAGATCGGGCTCGAGCAGACCTACGACGACGTACAGGAGGTCGAACTGGTCTGGCATTACCTGTTCTTCAACAAGACGATCCGCTCGTCGCGCACTCCAGAACAACTCGTTTCGCTGAAGCAGGATACGGTCGCGTTGATCGACTCGATCGAAGCGGAGAGCGAGTTCAAGACCCAGCCGAGCCAGCTGTGTCGCTGGTGCGACTACAATCAGATCTGCGAAAACGCCCGGGGAGTCGAGAAACGCGATCCGAGTGAGGAGACCTCCTCATCCACGGTCCTGGATGCTCAGACGCCGGTCAACGAAACGATCGAGGCCAGCCTGCGGCAACTCTCACTTCTCGACTGATTTTTCCTTTGCGACTCTCGTTACGGCGCGCATCGACCGATAAGTCGAATGAATGCCCCCCTTTTCGCCCTCTGACCCCAGTGCCCCCGGTGGCCCCCCGCGCCTCGTGTGTCGCTGCGTAGGGGTATCGAGCCTGCGCATCGCGAGCGCGGTCGAGACGCAGGCTTCCTTCGATTTCGTCCAGATCCAGGCGGAGACCCGCGCCGGGACCGGCTGCGGGAGATGTGAGCCCGAGATCCGCGAGATCCTCTCCGAGTTTTCCGGCAAAGAGATCCCGGAAGCCGAGCGCCGCTTGAGCCTGCAGTGGTGCCAGTCAGAGACTCTGGCTCGGGTCGAGGCTGCACTCTACAGCGGTGTGGTGCCGAAGCTCGCCTTCGGCATCGACGTCGACCTGATCTCGGTCGACGGGCTGACGGTCGATCTGCACCTTCTGGGCAGCGCCAACGAGGAAATCCGAGCGTTCATCCGCGAGAAGCTGCGCAGACTCGTGTGCTCGGACTTGGAGATTCGTTTCAGCTAGGGAATCTCTGCACAGGGAGGATTCGAGCGAGAAGCGGGAGTCGCCGCCTGAGCAAGAAGGGTGATCCGATCGCAGATCCGTAGATCTGCAGAGGGTCGCGCGACGCAGCGCAGGCGGATGCATCGCGCTTCGCAGCCGCAGCCTCCCTGTGCAGAGGTTCCCTAG
>JAAELY010000226.1 GCA_024226335.1 bacterium | reverse complement strand
CACAACATGTGTGCCACGGTGTGCCACGGTGTGCCACGGTGCCACGCGGTCGCGTATACATTTTCACTAGCGGATCACTCAAACTGAAATTAGCTAACACAACATGTGTGCCACGGTGTGCCACTGTGTGCCACGGTGTGTCACGCGGCCGCGAAGACATTTTCGCTCGCGGGTCACTTAAACCGAACTTCGCGAACACACTGTGCGTGCCACGGCGTGCCACTGTGTGCCACGGTGCAACGCGACCGCGAAGACATTTTCACGCGCGGTCGTCCGCAACCTCGGTATTGTTAGCGCGAGTGGCATAGCCGTCGCCGCGCGAAAAATATTGTACAGCTCGATCACACCGCGTCCGCCTGACGCAGGACGTCGAGCATGTCGAGCTTAACGCGCACCATCTCCTCGAGCGTGCGCGGATGACGCGTGTTCAAGCAAACTTGCTTGACAGAGCCCATATGGGACTCATCGCGGTAGGCCCAAAAATCCCGCGGGTTTCCGAGCTCGTACGCTTGGTACTCGCCGAGCTCCTGGGCCAGGTGAAACTTTGGCACCAGGTGCCACGGAAGCCGCCGCAAGGTGGGATCAGCCGCGGCGCGCACCGCGTCATGTAGCATGCGGTACGTTGTGCAAAAGGACCGCGTCGTGGCCGCACACTCCGCTGCGGAGAATTCATCCCGCGAGATGGCCTCGTAGAACCCGAGCAGGCTGGACAGGCATGCGTACCGCAGCTGCGCGCCAGCGTCACCAGGCCGCTCAGTAGCATCCTCTCTCGCGAGACCGCAGGTGAACGGCACGAGCTGGCGACATTCCGCGCCCTTCACGCCGACGAGCACGCCCACGTCTGTTGCTCCCGAGAGCGTGCTCCGCGTGATCACGTCGATCGCCGAGAGGTTCGGCTCGGCGCGCGCCGCGTGCCTGTAGAAATCGCGAAGCCTCCTGTTGAGCACGAGCAGTGACTCCGCGATGGTGCCGCGCGAGCCAGTGCGAACCCACTCGTAGAGGAAGCTGCCCTGGGCGCGGGCCGCAACCCCGAGACAGAACGTGTGCAGTACATCGATGGCGATGTAATGCCACGCGAAGCCAGGGGCACGCAGGAGCTCGCTCGTTGTGCCTCCACCCGCGCGCTGCAGCGCGTCGACCATCGACGTGAACCGCGTTGTCCGCCAGCCCGCGTTATCCCAAGGGTTCCGCCAATCGTTCGGAGACCCTTGCTCCGCGGCGGCACCGCAGCGCCAGCACACGTGTGCCTGCGCCCAGGTGCGGAAGCGGAAGCAAAAGGCGAGCCAGTCCCAATCGCCCCCTACGATCAGCAAGGCCGCCCGCGGGATGTCGTGACGCGACTGCTGGCGGCGAAGCTGCCGCGGTGCATCGAGCTGCGCGTTGTCGTGTCGCAGCGCGGAGACCTCTCCGCGGAACATGTGATGCAGGTCCCAGACTAGTACCCGCATCAGTTCCTGGATGGTGCAAAACCCACCGCACCCGCAACGACAGAACCGCGCGCTCGAGATCACCGCGAACGTGTACCGCTTCCGTCGCACGCTGTCTGGACCCGCGAGTATCGAATAGTCCAGGACGTACACGGTGCGCCGCCGCGTAACCTTGACACCGTCCGCGTGAAACTTCAGCGGTACGATGCTCCCCACAGGCGCCGAACACCCGCTTCGAGCTTTCCACTCCGCGAGTTGCGCGCGCCTCGCGGACGGCTCGTCGCCCAATGTGTAATCCTCGAGGCGGCCGTGAGCGATCTCTACGCGGAGTTTGTCGGAGGGAAGCTGCACGTCCATACCGAACGTGCGGCCTGCCCGTCCACTCGGAACCTGTACGTTGTACAGAACGTCGGTCCCGAGATAGCCGAGCGCATCCGCGAGACGCCGCATACTGCGGGACGGGTTCGTTGGCGAGATGCCCGCCAGCATCTCCGCGATGTCCGCCTCGCCGTCGCCGCCGCGCCACCCGTCCGCCCAGGCCGCGCTGGCAATGCGACCGACATCCTTCGCGGAGTCCTTCCCTGCCGCGTAGGCCTCAAGCAGCAGGCGGCACAAGCCGTCGGAGTTTAGCCTCGCCATCGGGGGGTGGGAAGGGGTGGGGAGCCGCCTACCGCGAGAACGCGCGCTGGAGCCGACGCACGGCATGTGGGTGTTCGTGGTGCTCCGCTGTGTTCGTCATATTCGTTTGTGGTTGTAGTGTTTGATTGTTGTTGGTGCTGTTTCCATTTGTTGTTCTTAGTGGTTGTTGCGCCGCTGTTTGTCGTTATTGTTGGTGTTGTATTTGTTTTGCCAGCTGTTGGTTGGATCGTTGTGTGTCGGGTATTGTATTGTTGTGTTGCCACCATTCGTACGTTAATTGTGCGTTGCTTGATTCTTTGTTATTATTTTGTCGTTGTTGGCGCCGTATCCGCTGGCCATTGTTATGTCGTGATTGGTCGGTGCCTTTGTTGCTGTGTTGCCGCTGTTCGTTTGGTAATGTTTTCAGTTAGTTTGCTTGGCGTCGTTCGTTGTTGCTTTGCCGTACCGTCGTTGTTTTGCCGCTGCTCGTTGATGTTGGTGCTGTCTTCGTATAGTTGTGTGATCGTAACGAAAACGCAAT
>JAAELY010000225.1 GCA_024226335.1 bacterium | reverse complement strand
TCCTGGAGAGCTGAGACGGACTCTCGGCCTCTGGATGGCCGAGAGAGCTACACGGAAGCCGCGGAGCGGAACTGTTGAGGACGAGGTCACGCCCAGCAGGCGTGATGAACTCTATCGGCTGCCGCCTCTGCCGATTCGGCCGGCACTTTAATTGGCGTCCTCGAGCTGACGGTCATGGCCGTCGCCGCGTGGTGGCTGACGATCACACGGGGCGGTGTCTCCGCGGACGCGACGGCGGTGCGGTCGGCTGTATGGATCGCCGCGATCACCACCGCGGCCCAGGCCGGCCACTTCGCCGAGGAGCTGACGACCGGCTTGCAAGAACACCTCCCGGCCGCCCTCGGCAATCGAGCTTGTGACAAGCAGCTAACTACGCTCCTCCCCCTTGCTCTCTACCGCTCTCAAGATAGCGTCGCCTCGCTTTCTTGATTGCCCTTTCCGCTGATGATCTCGAAAGCTTCAATCTCACCAGAGCTTCTACAAAGCTCTCGATTGGTTGATCAGCCGCGCCCTGTTCCGCTTGTTCTAATAACTCCTTGATCTTCAAGAGCCGCACAGGTCTCCTGGAAGCCCGCTCGATTCTCGCCTCGGCAATCGCCAGCAGGGCACCATACGGGATCTTCTCACCAAGAACTTCCGAGGGATGCGACCACGTTCGGCGCGTGCGGAGTTCCGCGAACATCTGATGCAGTTTGATGGCCTTCTCGTAATCACTGGTCTGAGCATCGCCGGCAAGACCATCGAGTTTCGCGAAGTCCTCTGCAAGCTGGGGATGAGAGCGCAGCACTTCGATCATACCCTCACGCAGCTCGGAATCCAATGGGCTGGCCGGATCCAGGAGTTGCACCAGTTGGGTAGATTTCAAGCCGAACATACCCGGCTTCAGAGCTGTGGGTTTCGGGCCGGTTTGAGCGCGATAGCGATGTGCCAGCTTTACGGCGGCAAAGAGGCGGCAGAACGATCCGAACTCAATCGCGGCCTGTGTCTTGGGAAGCCGCAGATGCAGGACGTTGTCCTTCCTGAATGGTTCAAGCATGTCGAGCGCCAACGATGTCATCAAATCCTGCGGACTGCCGAACTCCTCAAGTAGATGTATCGTGCTCTCCTGGTCCGGATAGGTAAGGCCGACGACAACGGCCATCAGTTCAGATTCCGAATGCTCGCCTCTGCGCAGAAAGACCATCTCTCGAAGTTCGGTCATGTCATCGGTAGAGATACTGCTGTCTCCCTCGTCCTTGAAACCATGTCGCCAACGCCGTGCGAGGTCCATGCTCGCTATCAGACGCGCTCCGATGGATTCCCCTATACCAAACTGCGTCAGGTCGATCGCACTGCCATATGTTCGCTCGACAAGCTCGATCAGCCCACCGGCCGCTTTATAGAGATCTGCGGCAAGGGCGACGGTAGACCAGCTCTTTCTTCGCTGTCCCGGGCGGCGCCGGGCACTGCCTCGGGCCAGAATAAGTGCGAGTAGGTGCTGATCCATAGTCTCTGTGGGATCAGTGAGCAGGAGATCCCGAATCTCCTGCGGCGTCTTTGGTTTCGGCATCTTCGTGCTCATGAATTCAGCTCTTGTGCTGCCTGCCGGAACCTGCTCAGCAAGACCTCGATCTTCTTCAAGGTCGAGTCCAGGAGTCGCGTCGTCGGGCGGTCGAGAACTTCCAGCTCCGTATTCAGCTGCGCTACCTCCTGCCGGAGTTTGTCGAAGAACTCAGCTCGACGCAGTTTCTCGAGAACTGCTTGGAGTTGATTCCGGTCTTCGGTCTGCTGCAGGCGAGCCTGCGCGATATGAATCAATGGCGCGAAGGGGATTCCGCGTTCTCCGCTGGGGTCGAGAATTTCGGCTGGATCGGACCATTCATCGCACGCTGTCAGGCGGTCGAAGTCTGCGTTGGCGGAAACGCCGTCTGCCAGGCGGTCATCGGTACCCCGCTTGATCGCCGCATCCCGGGCCATGGCCTCGGCGATCTCAACGTGCTTGCTGAAACGCGGGTCAGTCCGGATCACAGGACCGAGATGGCGTGCGGTCTCCGGCGGGACTTGGTCGCCACCGTCGACCAGGAGGGCCACCTCTTCGAGGGTCAAGAGATCCTCCGAGATCTCATGCTTCCGTGTTGTCATCTGCGGATCCTCCGTAGTACGGCAGTCGTTGCTGCCAGTGGTGATCTTCACTCCGAGGGCGAACAAGAGCTTCTCGGTGTCGAATCCGATACACTTCGCCAATGGCCAAGCGAAAGCCCGGCAGGACCACGGTCTCTCCGGGCGGTCTGATCAAGAAGTCCTTCTGGTTCCATCCAGAGGAGGTTCGTGTGCTCCGGAAGGCTGCGTACGAGCAGGAGATCAGCCAAGCCGAACTCGTACGCACCGCCGTTCGCCGGTACTTCGGGATGCCTGACGAGGCCAATGAGGACGACGAGTCTTCTCCTGGCGGTGTGTCGTCGCGGCCAGAAGACCGTAGCTGACACCGCTGCTGGAGAGCAGAATGCAGGTCAGTCGGCTCACGGCTGATTCCAGTCATAGCCTCAACCTCATAGCGCCGCTCGGCGCCAGTCGATCTCGAGCGCGATCTTCACAAGCACAAAGGCCAAGAGTGGAACTCCTGGAGGACCGTAGGCTTCCCGAGCCTCTTCGCTGAACAGCCTGCCGAACTCGACCTCGTAGAGAAACTCCACAAACGTCGCCGAGTCGTCCCACAGGCTCTGGAACGTCCCTGTCGTCTTCTCGTCAAGCGATTCCCCCTGGCGTCTCGCGACTGCTTCCAGATCTGCCAGTCGGTCATCGAAGAGAGTGCAGATCTCCTCGGCCACAGGTAACAGCTGCTGGAGCAGGCTCGTGGCAACAAGGTACGGATCAGCCGACATGGCTAGGAGCGAGGAGAGTCTGTGCGTTGCGCCGCCATATGCGCCGGTTGTCATGATGTATGGCACGCAATACTTATAGCACAGATGAAGCGGTGCCGCATAGCAGGCACGCCATACGCAGTTTCAGGTAGAATCCTTCCGATGCCGAGGAAGAAACCGGGCCGGGGCAAGACCACCGTCTCGCCACGCGGTCTCATCAAGAAGACCTTCTGGTTCCATCCGGACGAGGTGCATGTGCTCCGGAAGGCGGCATATGAGCAGGAGACGAGTCAGACCGAGCTCGTGCGCACTGCTGTCAGGCTTTTCTTCGACATGCCGCCTGAGGAGGAGGCCACCGGCGAGGATCTCGCTGAGGACGTCTCTGACGATGTCCGCAGCAGCCCCGCCCTGCGCCATGACCTTGAGCGTCTGCTCCAGGACTACACTCGATCACCCGAACAGGCTGTGCGGATTCTAGAGACTATCGACGATCCTACGGACGACGATGAGGAAAGCGGCGACGGTTGAGTCGCCGCTGTGGGCATATCAGTCCACTTTGCGGGCTGCTCGCTGAATCATCGCTCGGACTTTGGAGATCAGCTCAAGCGTTACCTGCCGATCGACTGCGGCGCTGTGGAAGAGCCGTAGGCCCGTCATCACTTCTCGGTTCGCTCGGAACGTCGCGAATAGCGGAAACATCTCCGCAGCCACCTCGACCAGTTCCTCGAACCTTCCCTGTCGGCATAAGAGCGCCGCCAGGTCAAGACGCACCAACGCCACTTCGTATGGGGCGCCGATCGCCACCAGGCCGTCGCCGGCCGTCCGGTAGGCGGCTTCTGCTTCGTCTTCGTGGTCGATCTTTTCTAGAAGCGATCCCTCCAGCCAGACAAGAGCGAGACCCGGTAGCGTGTCCTCTTTGAAGCCGATCTCTTTGGCCTGCTGGATCTGCTCGACCGCAGCCGCGATTTCTTCCGCGCTCGCCGCATTCCTGACGAGTGCCGCGCTGAGGTTATGCACCGCGCCGTAATGCGAGATGAAGCATCGCTTCGGGTCGATCATGTGCGCTGCGGCTGCGTAGTCTCGGATCGCTTCTCTCGATCTGTGATCCTCGAAGTACGTATCCCCTCTAGCCAAGAGCACACACCCGGCCAGGTGCTCGTCTGCCTCCCTACGGCAGATATACAGTGCCCGATTCTCCAGCATCCGCGCCTTCTTGAACTGGCGCTGATTCACCCGCAACAAGCCCCGTCGGCGCAATAAGTCGGCCACGTCTAACGGTGGAGCGCCCCAACTCAGCCCGCAGGCCAGCGTGTATGCGAGATCTGACTCCTTGAGTCTTGCGGTGCCTCGAAGCCTACTGCCGAGGACTGCGAATGCACGGCTCTTCAACAGCGTCTTCTCCGCTCCCCGCACATACGAGCCGGCGATGTTGTCGACCATCCGCACCGTCTCTCGCGCAACCTCGAGACCCCCCTGTGGATCAAGGAAGCCGATCTCGTCCGACTTCAGCAGTAATGCTCCGCACACCGCTGGCGTCCAGAGTCGCGTTTCCTGGGCAAGGAGTCCAAGATCATCGGGGAGAGACAGCTCTTCGAGGAGATCGAGATCGACCATGCCGTACCTTACCTCATCCTGTGTGCAGATCATCCGCTCGCTTGGCCATACTACCTGACAAAGGGGCGCGAGGGAGACATCGATCCCCCGCGCCCCGGCCGCTCGATCAGCTGTGAGGCGTCACGTTCAGCCCTGTCGTGTCCAGGACGTTACGCAGCCAAGTCCAAGCCTCCAGGAGCCAAGCAGCGATACCCTCCTCAGGTGGGGCGGTAACGCCATTCGGGACCACGTTCGGGCCGGCCGCGAAGACAGTGAGCGCTACGCTGCCAAGCAGCGCTAGCACTAAGACGAAGGACACAACACGAGTACGGGACATACGTCCTCCACTCGCACGGGAGCGCGTGTCGGCGGCATTGCCGGTCACCGTCCCGTCGCTTGGTGCCCGAGCTTAGACAACCACCATCGATTGGGGCCCGCGCCGGCCGGGGATCAGGCGCCTTTTCTACGCTTTTAAGGCACGCTATCTCTGAAGAACTCGGAATCGTCGCACAGAGCCGAGATGATCACGATCGATATCCGACCGCGCTCGGCGAGCTATAGTCCTCTCGAATCGGCTGG
>JAAELY010000224.1 GCA_024226335.1 bacterium | reverse complement strand
TTCTAAAGATCTCGCCTGCCGTCTCAACATCGCCAAACGCTGACGTCCACGGCGTCTACGGTTGCGCTGCCACCACGGACCGTAAGCCTCGGTCACTTCCGTGAAGCGAATCCGCTCATTTGAGATTGTGCAAGATCCCCACCCTTAACGCATATCAAAACTGAGAGAGCATAGATTCTTGGGCTTTTCTGGTGGCTCTATGTTTCTCCAGATCATCGGTTGAGTCTTCTGAACACGACCAGTTCGCCGTTCACTACCCCGCGGAGCCGAATCACCAGGGACTCGACAACCGGTGATCGAACCAGGTGATCAAGTCGAATCGAACTTCGGCGCAACGAAATGCGCCCAACCACTAGTTGGGCTGCTGCGGTTCTATCGTCGGGCCGTCGCGTTGCGCCGTTCAGAGGACGCTTTTCGCCCCGCCTAATGATCGGTCGAGAAAATGGACACCACGCGCGTGCTGTCCAACAACTCGGCCGAAGCCTATTCGTGGGAATTCTACATCGATCCCCGGTTGTTCGATAGCTGCTTATCGCCCCGTCACTCGGCTACGATCCGCGGATGGCGACGGTGCTTCAACCCTGTCGCTTCGCTCGTTACTCCTGACACAATCCTGCGTTGGCATCGACAACTCATTGCCAAGAAGTGGACTCACAAGCGACGATCTCCGGGGCAGCGTCGGATCATGCAAGTCATCGCGGAACTGACGATCCGAATGGTTCGCGAGAATCCTCGCTGGGGCTACACGAGAATCCGAGGGGCGCTCTCCAACGTCGGCCACCGTGTTGGCCGGACGACAGTCGCCAACATCTTGAAGAGGAACGGAATCGACCCTGCTCCGGAACGGGGCAAGCGGACCACCTGGAGTCAATTCCTCAAGGCCCACTGGGATGTGATCGCTGCCGCCGACTTCTTCACCGTCGAGGTCTGGGCACCACGTGGCCTCGTCACCTTCTATGTCTTCTTCATTGTTGAACTGGCGACGCGGAAGATTGAGATCGCAGGAATCACCGCCAACCCGAATGAAGCCTGGATGATGCAGATCGGACGAAACGCGACCGACCCGGTCGATGGATTCCTGGCCGAGAAGAAGCTCCTGATTCTCGACCGGGACGGAAAGTTTTCCGTCGCCTTTCGAGATCTTCTTGGCACTGCCGGTGTCGACGTCGTTCGCCTGCCGCCGCGCTCTCCGAACCTGAACGCCCACGCTGAACGGTTCGTCAGATCCATCAAGGACGAGTGTCTCAACCGACTGATCTTCTTCGGGGAAGGGTCGCTTCGGAAGGCTACTCAAGAGTTCGCCGCTCATTACCACACGGAGCGGAATCACCAGGGACTCGACAATCGGTTGATCGAACCAGGTAATCAGGTCGACTCGAACTTCGGCGCAATGAAATGCGTCCAACGACTCGGCGGGTTGTTGCGTTTCTACCATCGCGTTGCGGCGTAAGCCCCATGCGCCCACGCCACAGATCGATCGTTTCTGTATTTGGACAGCACG
>JAAELY010000223.1 GCA_024226335.1 bacterium | reverse complement strand
CATGTACTTCGCGACGGTCGACTCCGCGACCGTGTGCCCGAGCAGCGCGAGCTCGTCTCGGATGCGAGGCGCACCCCAGAGCACGTTCTCGCGTGACAGGCGCTGGATGAGGTTGATCATTTCTCGGCTGATCGGTGGTCGGCCGGGCTTGGCGCGCGACCGCCATCGCCAGTAGTAGCGGAACCCCTGGCGGTGCCATCGGACCACGGTCTCAGGTTTCACGAAGACGAGCGCCTCGCGCCACTCGCGGAGCATCCGCATGACAGCCAGCCAGAAGATGCGGTCGCGATCCTCGATGCGCGGGCGCTTGACGGTTCGTTTGTAGACGGCGAGCTGGTGGCGCAGCGCGATGTTCTCCAGCGCGAGCTGGGTGCGGTCCTTCACCGCGAGCTGAAGCAAGTTCACGAGCAGGGCGAGATCGGGCATTCGAGGATCATCCCCTGGGCATCTGGACGCGCAACCCAGTCTCGGCTACGGTGCTGCAGAAGCCCGCCCAGGCGGGTGTGATGCCCTTGGATGGCGTTTTCGGGAGGGACAGCCCGAGGGCGGGATCGGCAACTCCGCAGGGAAGCTCGCTCCGAACGTGGACGTTCGCGGTGACGGTGGCCAAGTCGTTTTCGTGGGCTCGATTCACCCCGAGACTTCGGTGACGTACGAGTGGGCGCCGGGGCTGTCACCCGACGATGTCGGACTCGCAGAACTTCCGCCCCACGTGCTTCGCGTCCTGCGGGACCAGGAAGTCCCGAGTGCGGCCGGCGAGCAGAAGCTGAATCGTGCCTGCGAGGTGGTCGCGGGGGCACAGGTCGGAACACGCAACGACACGCTGAACCGGCAGGCGTTCATCGTCGGCGGGCTGATCCAGAAGGGCGAGATCCAAGAGCGGGAGGCTCTTGCTCGACTCGGCGACGCGGCTCGCCAAGCGGGCCTCGCGGACGATGAAGTCGATCGCACGCTGGCACGCGCTGTACAGGATGGAAAAGCGAAGTTCTCGGGACCACAACAGTGGCTTCCTCTCCTCACCGCCGAGACGCTCGCAGCCGTCTCAATCGTCGTCAACGATCGTAAGCTCGAAACTGACCGTCGTTCCTGCCACGGCGCCAAGTGGGGCGCCGAGCGTGAGTGTCGCAGACTCGTCGCCCTCTTGCTCCGAGTCTTCCAAGACTGACAGATGAATCGTCGTCGATATCGCTCCGGCTGGAACGACAACCGGGCTCGGTACGTCGATCATCCAGTCGACGCCGAGAGTTGCGCTGCCACTCACCGTGTACGGCACTAGGACATCGTGTTCAACCTGCTGCGAGAGAGTGATCAGGATCGGGACTTGAGCGGCTTCCTCATCGAGTCTCGCGAGCGTAACGGGAAACTGAACCGCTGGATCGCCCGGAGTCACGAGCGTCAGGGCAAGACCGTTCGAAGTGTTCGAAGTCGGAGCGGGGTTCATGTCGCGGAACCACAGCTGGAAACTCCACGTCTCGCCCGGTTGAAAAAGAACTCCCTGAGGAAGATCACCGAACCGAAGCGGGAACGACACCCGACCGGTTGTCCCCGTATCCAGGACCTCTTGGCTGAACCGATACCACGGGCTCCCGAGCAGCAAGTCGCCTTCGGAACCTCCGAACAGCGGGAAGTATCCCTGAGTACGGGACATCAGGAAGTAGCCAGTTCGTCCGAGCGGCAACTGATCCACCCCCAGAGTCAGGCAATCTCGACTCGCAACGACGCTCCCGTGAGCAGACAGGACTGCGGCTAGACCCGTCGAGCTTGGACGTGCATCACCGAACGCCACCCCCTGCGGCTCTTCCAGCGGAAAGACATGAACCCGTCCGACTGAGCGGAACGCTGGAGATCCCGCGAGAATGTCGTGCGCACCCAGGGCCACCGAAGTGCCCATACCACCGCTGTCGAACGATGGCGGGTGAGACGTAACCCACCGCCTCTCCTCGACCCAACTCGATCCCTGGCGCGAGAACTGGTACACCGCACCGTTGTTGTCATTCTGCGGCCCGATGTCATCTCCTGGCGCGCCGACGATCAGCGTGTCTCCATGGACGTCGAAGGCCAGGCCGAAACGCATGACGGCGCTGAGGTTGGAGGGCGCGATGACCTGTGTCTCGAGCCAACTGCCGGCGACCTCTTCGTAGACCCGAACAACGCCAGACGCACCAGCCTCGAGTGACGAGCCGACGAAAACGGTGCCGTTCTCGATCTGCACCCAAGGCGCGTCCTCGTACTGCCCAGGCGACTGAGGCGTGAGCGAGGCGATCCCCTGCCAGGTCGTACCGTCGAACTCGAGCACGCTCACCGGTGGAATCGTAGTGCCGGCGAGGTGCGACACGATCATTCGGTTTCCTTCGACCGAAACGGAGCCGCCGCCAAAGGAGGTTCCCGACGGAAGCGGGAACGCCGAGACGTTCGCATCGGAGATCTCTCCAGTTTCGGTCCATACGCCAGCGATGCGCTCGTAGATACGCACCTTCTCACGTAGCCAGTTGCTGATGTATGCGGTATCGCCGACCAGCGCAATACTTGCGCCGAATCCGTCCGCAACACCCTCGGAACCGATCGTTGGGTCGAAGAGTCTCTGCGTCTGGGCCCAGGCACCAGCTTCTCGTTCGAAGACGAAGACGGCTCCTCCGCCGGGAGGCGAATACGGCGCGAACTGGCGAACGGACCGGACCATGATGGTGTCGCCGTCAATAGCGCACGTTCGACCGAAAGCCTGCGAGGACGCAAACTGCCCGGATCGGAGCACGTCCGTCTCGACCCACGCGCCACCGGTGTACTCGTAGACGAACGCCAGTCCCGCGCCGTTGTTCTGTCCCGTGCTGGCGAGGGATCCCACGACGAGCGTACTGCCATCGACCGCCATCGCCCGACGATCAGCGAACTCGTCGTTGAGCACGCCAATGCTGGGTTCGATCAGTGTCTCGACGCATTGCGCCATGCCTGGTCGTTGGACGGTGACGACCCCGACGACGATCAAGATCGAACTGACGCAAGCAGCGGTGCGAGGCAGACCTCTCATGCTACTGGCCTTCCTCGATGATCCAGCGTAGCGAGTTGTTCCAACCATGCGGGGTGTACATGGGCATGCCGTCCGACGGTGCGCCCACCCACACGTTGTCGACCCTGATCTCGACGTCTTCCCACTCAGTGCCAGCCCCGTCGTCGTTCGTGTAGGTCAGAATGCAAAGGCCAAAGCCCGGAGGTGACAGCCCCATGCACTTCGGGTTGTCACCGGCAGTCAAGGTCACGTCGAACGTCCCGGTGCCGACCCCAGCGCCACTCACGACGAGGGGCGTCTGGTTTCCGAAGAACCATCCTTGCGGACAGTAGAAGAGGCCGAAATCCTCATTTGCGGTTGGCACTTGGGCGGGATCATCATCGACGCGAGCGGTTCCTCCGGTGATCGTGAAGCGTACGGTGATTTCGGACGAGGTCGAAGTCAGGTTGCACCCGCAAACCCCATGAATCAGGGACTGGGTGTCGCGATCCTTGAAGCGAAGGCCGAACTCGCCCATGTTCGTCGGCGACATCTTCTCCTCTGCGATGACCTTCGTGGACTTCTGGCAATGCCCGCTCGTCCCAGTACCGGGACAAGTCGTCCCGATCGTCGCTTGGGCGGTTTCCGGCGTCGCATGGCCGATCTGCAACACCAAAGAACGCGGATCTGATGCGATCGAAGCATTGGCACAGTCGATTGGAGGGCACATGATCGCCGAGCAGTCGACTCCGATAGAGAGTTCGCCGGTGCCACCGTTTCCGTCCTCGAACAGGTAGCGGCTTCTGTCGTTCCAACCCGGCAGGACCGTGATCCAGGAGGGAGTGGCGCTGGTGGTGACTCGGTCGATGACCAGCCTCGTCTCTTCCAGCGGTGCGTCCCCGTCACCGCTCCCAGGCGCGGGAGCATCGATCCTCACGCGCGTCGCCGCATCGCCGCGTTCGGTACCGGCCGGTATGAAAATCTGGTAGGACATGCTCGTCTGGTTGAATGGAATCACTTGGTCGGACTGATCCCGCAGGACGATGTCGTCGATTGCAGGTTCCAGCGGCACGCCATCCGCGACGACCGCGTCGGGAATCGGTTCCGGTCCGTCGACCACCAGATGAATCGTCCAGTCTTCGTCGTTCGGGCCGCCACTTTCCCCGAGCGGGTTCGGCAGGCCACCTAGGCTCGGGTCACTGGTCCCGAAGAACCACAACTCGCGGGTAATGCGGTTCTCGCGCGATGCGCCGTTCCCGAGCCCGTACCCCTCGGACTCACGAATCAGCTCCGTGGGGCCAGCCTGCGGAGCGTTCCGAATCCGATAGTCCCACATTGCGTAGACGACCTGCTGGCATCGAGCCATGGGTGCCATCGTGATGCAGGTCACCAGGAGAGCGAGGAGCTGCCCGGATCGCTTGAAAACGTAACCTCGGGCTTGGGAGCTTGTGAAGATCTGGAGCATAGAACGATCGAGTGGATGACGGGAAGAGTCTCTCTTTCGAACACCGAACTTAGCTGATGAAGTTCGTAGGCGCTACGGCGCTACGCTTCCAGCACTCCCGTATGGACCGAAAACAGGCTCTCCGACACCTTTAGTGGGTGGCCAGGTCGCTCAAACTGCCCCCAACGAGCCGGAGCCCCCCAGCGGTGCCCAGAATCCGGCCTCCAGAACCTGTGAAGGAGGGGAGCAGGCCATGTCCACGACTCAGAGCGCTG
>JAAELY010000222.1 GCA_024226335.1 bacterium | reverse complement strand
GAGAAGCGGGAGTCGCCGCCTGAGCAAGAAGCGTGATCCGATCGCAGATCCGTAGATCTGCAGAGGGTCGCGCGACGCAGCGCAGGCGGATGCATCGCGCTTCGCAGCCGCAGCCTCCCTGTGCAGAGGTTCCCTAGCCCGTATTTCTTACACCATGGAGACTAGCGCTCGAAGTCGACGAAGATCGGCGAAGACCAGGCGCGCTCCTCGGTCGACGACAAACATTCGTCCTCGACCGCTTCATCCATGCAAGGTCTCACGGTCAAGCAGCGCCCCTCTGCGTCGCGTTCACAGCGTAGGGGGTCGGCGTCGACCGCTGGACTCGGTACTTCTATTGCCCGCGCATAGTACAGAGCATCGCGGCCTGCGCTACGGAACTCGTCGTCGGTAAATACCACTCTGCAGCCACTGAGGTCATCGGAGCACTCGAACACGCGCCAGGGGTCTTCGATCAAGGTCTCGACCCGCTCGTTGGGGTTCAGTTGCGGGCGAACACGCACGACTTCGATGCGGGAGATCTGTCGGCGGCGATCCGATGGGTTGTAACACTCTCCCTGACAGAGTCGTTGCAGGCGTTCCGGAGAGAGTGCTGAGGTAGCGTAGTCGGGACAGCCGGGCTTCTGCTCGAAAGAGCCGACTGCGCGCGCCTCGAAGATCGGCGCCTCCTTCATCCTGGTCTCACTACCCATCGACAGTCGATCCTTCGTCTTGGGCGCGTTGAGCAGATCGAACCAGAGCAGGATACGCGGTCCACTCGTTCCATAGACTCGCTTCTGGGACATTGCCGCGTAGATCGATTCGCGGTCGCGGGCCGGAGTGTGCACGGCTACAAGTCCGCCGTTCAGGAAGAACGAAGCCTGACGCTCGGCCTCCCAGACGCCGAACAGCGCCTGCGCACGTTCCGGATCCCATGGCTTCGAATGGGCTTCGGGTTCCTCGTCGGGCTTGCTTCCGAGCGGCGTGTCCGAAAAGTGGCTGAAGCGCGCCTCCGTGAACTCGCTGCGAGCGACTTCCTTATAGCCCGTTCCGGGTCGAGCAGAGTGGTTGTCGCTGGAAGCCATGAAGCCGAAGCGGAAGCGGAGCGGGTCACCGCTCGGCGTCTTGCGCCCGAGTGCCATCATGTACTGGACCGAGTTCTTTGGACGGTAGTTGAATGCGGGCTGAAAGCAATCTGTGCACTGTCCCGCTTCGAGCCAGTCCTGGATACTTGCGTCCGGAACGGTCGAGGCACCGCCGTTCAGGTCCGCGTCGACGAAGTGTTGCCGGGCTTGTACGGCGCGTCGCTCGCACTCTTTGGCCTCTTCGCCTGCGCTGATGCAGCGTTCGCGAATGATCTCTCCAGCGCGCCAACAACTCGGTTCATAGTTCTTGGTGGGACCCGGGCACGAGTTTCCGCCCCCGGCTTCAAAGGTGATCTCGCGCCAATCGCGGTATTCCTCGGAGTTTCCGTGTCCCGAGAACACCTCGACCAGTCGTTGACGATCCGGGTCGTGTTGCTCGGCCGTGAGTTGCTTGTCCCAACTCGATCCCAGAGGAGTGTAGAAACCCCAGGCCGTACCGTGCGGGATGACCAGAGCCTCGTGTCCCCAGTCGTCGAGTTTCGCGAACAGCTCCGCTGGCGTACCGGCTTGTTCTCGACAGTCCAGGGGAAGATCGCGCACGGGCACGTCGCCCGGGCAAGCGGGCACACGGCCCGTGTCCTGCAGATAGCGGGCGAGCTCCATTCCACCGCTACCCGCTTTGGCTGCAGCGTAGGCGCCAAGACCAAAGGTCGGAATATCGGCAATGCGATCGGTGGGCGGCAATGCGGCGATCGGTCGCGCCGGAATCCGATCGTCTTCCAGATCGCGCAAGATCACGTTCTTGTGTCCGTAGTGTTTCGCCGGGCTGTTTCCGACTTGGGTCCACTCCCAACCCAGGTAGGACACCATGTCCGGCTCTCTGGAGTCTCCCGATACGGCATTGCACTGGCGAATGGAATCGACGGTCTTTTCCCAGCGCTCGGGTGTCGAGGCCAGCGCGTGGTCGTTGATCGACCAGAAGTCGAGTTCGGAGCAATAGCGGGCGAAGTCGCACGCGTCCGCGATCGGATGAGCCCCGTCCCCGCCCGCGAGCGGCAAGCTCATCATGAACGCGTCGAAGGAGTAGGTGGTGTGTACGTGCAAATCGCCGAATACGATCTGGTCGGGATTGGCGACGCCGATTCCTTTGGCTGCGGATCTCTGCGCTTGAGAGCGACTCGTGATCAGGGATGGGGGAATCGGCTCAACCGTCACGGTTCCCGGACCGTGCGGAGTCACGAGCCAGCCGCGTCCCAGCAGCCAGATCCCTGCGAACCCGATGACGATGGTCAGACCTAGAATCGAAAGAATGCGGGTGATCATGACAGGAGAGTCTACGCGAGCCGGATACGTGATGGGAAATCGTGTTTTCGGATCGACCGTACAAGAGCGGGCCTCTCTGGCGTAGGCTGTTCGGATGAGCGACCGCATCGCAACGGCCATCTGCGCGGCCCTTCTGGGCGGCGCCACATTCGCGATCGTGCTCCCGACGGCGCTCGCGCGTTGGTGGTTGAGCCCCGATGCGATCGAACATCTCTTGATCGCCCAGCATTGGATCTACGGAGCGGGGTGGGTCGACCCCATTCAGTGGTATTTCTATCTGGACGCAGACCCGCCACTTCCGGCCATGGCGGTTCGTGCGCCGCTGGTATCGATTGTGGCAGCGCTGCCGCTCTGGTTCGGCGCAAAGGTCTCCACCATCGTCTGGTTGCAGGGGCTGATCGCGGGGATTACCAGCGCAGGTACCGTGATCTGCGCGCGACGTTTCATGCGCCTGCCCGCCGCGATCGCAGCGGGGGCCTTGATCGGACTCTCGCCCGGTTGGTTGTTCCTGGCCCGCTTTCCCTGGACCGAGATCCTGGCCGCAGGGCTGTTCCTGGCGGTGGTCGCCAGCGCGCCAGGTGTCGCGCGTTCGCTGTGCGGTGGGCTGTTGTGCGCGTTTCTCACCTGGTTGGCGTGGATGGCACGGCCCAATCTATCGGCGATGGCGCTGGCTGTGATCGTTGCCGTCGTCTGGCAACTCGGATGGCGCAATTCATTGCGCCATCGCGGCTTGCAATTCTATGTGGCGGGATGCGCTGCGCTCTTCCTGGGGACCCATCTCGTGGTTCGCGCAGCTACCGGACTGGCTCCCTATCAGGGCTACGGAGTGGTGGCCGAGATGTTCCACTGGGATGATCTCTTTCACTACAAGAAGGAGTTCATCGGCTCGTTCGAGTTCGTAAACCAGAACTTCGAGCGTATCCAGGCTCAGATCGGTCTGCGCATCCGGCAGCTCTCTGCACTGCTGTTCAATGATGTTCTCTACCTGCGTGTCGGCTGGCTAATCCCGTTCGGCCTGATCAACGCTCTGCGCCCGCGACGGGATGCCATCGACTTGCGAGTCGTCGCGTTCGCACTCCTGGGCTTCAGCAGCGTAGTCGTGATCATGTACGGGGGCTTCGATGGTGTGCGCCATGCGCTCCTGTCGGTGATTGCGGCAGGGCTGTGTGGCGTGGCCGCGCTTGACGACGCAGCGCGTTGGCTGGAGAAGCGTGTTTCCAATACTCACCTCTGCCATTTCCTGCATCTCTCGCCTGCATTGCTGATCGCTGGTGTGCTGGCCGCAGGTCCGCTGCCCACCGTGCTCGAGCAAGCGGGCCGGGAATGGACGAAGTATCAGCGGGACGGAACGATCGAGTACTACCAACCCAGTTTTTCTCGCCTCGCTCCGGCACTCTGCCCGCTGATGGATTCCGCCGCCCGCGTCGCCAGTAGCGACCCGTGGAGCGTTGCTCTCTGGTGCGGGAATCATGGAATGATCTTGCCCGTCGACCTCGACACGTCTGAGTGGCAAGAGCGCTTCATTCAGGAAAAGCGTCCGCGCTACCTTCTAAGTGATCGCAATCGCGATCGACTCGCCTTTCGGAGCTCCCCGCTGCTGATCTTGCGTGCGGAAGTCGGATCCTTTGGGCTCTGGGAAGTGGCGGAGGCACAGGCCGAAACCCCCGACTGGCATTCCCCGCCTCCGCTTGCCTGCAGCGGGAAACCGCCTTCCTGTGCGCAGTACCTCGGCCGCTAGGCGATCGAGAAGTCGACGACTCCAATGCGCTTGACAGCTCAGGCGTAGACACGAGCGAATAGCCTCGCCTCCGATCTATTGAGCTGCGTGGCACGCAGGAGCCGTCCACCATCTCTGTAAAGCTATTCCGTAAATATCCGAAATATGTGAAGACAATTGAATTTCCAGAGGCCCTCCTCCCATGAATGACGCATCTGAAGAAACACGGGTCACGCTCGACGGAACACTCGATGTCTCTGCGGCCAAACAGCTTCGCGAACGCCTTTCGACCGCACTCGATGCAGGTTGCCCGGTCGTCGTCGATGCATCGGCCGTCGACAGGGTCGATACCGCGGCGCTTCAGGTGCTCATTTCCTTCTCGCGCGATGCGGAGCGGCAGGAAATGGGAGTGCGCTGGGCGGATCCTTCTGACTCTCTTTGCGACACCGCAGCTTTTCTCGATGTATCGCGTTTTCTGGGACTGCCGGACGTGCCAACACCGGTAGTGAACTGATCGGAGGTTCTGATGGCCAACGTGCTTATCGTCGACGACTCAGTTTCCATGCGAAAGCTCGTGGGTGGCACTCTCGAGGATGCCGGCCACCAGGTCGTCGAAGCTGAGGATGGCGTCGTAGCTCTCGGTGTTGCGAAACAAAAGAGTGTCGACCTCGTCATTACAGACGTGAACATGCCGAACATGGACGGTCTTACTCTCGTCGAGGAATTGCGAAAGCTGGGTACCTACAAGTTTACGCCCATCCTTGTCTTGACGACCGAAACGGATCCTGAACGGAAGAGTCTGGCCAAAAGCCGCGGCGCTACAGGTTGGCTCGTCAAGCCTTTCGATCCGGCTCTGCTGCTCGCGACCATGAAAAAGGTTCTCAACTAGAGACCGTCGCCTGGGAGATCTGTGGCATGACGACTAGCGACGAAGACCGACGCGCCCAACTCCTCGGATACTTCTATGAGGAGAGCGCGGAAGGTCTCGAGGCGATGGAGTCGAGCCTGCTGGAAATCGATATTGCCCAGCCCGACTCGGAACAGATCAATGCAATATTCCGGGCGATTCACTCCATCAAGGGATCGGGCGGATCGTTCGGTCTGGATGATATCTCGCGGTTTGCACACCACGCTGAGACTCTTCTCGATGAGATTCGAGCCGGTGACCGCCAGCTGACGAAAAAAGGCGTGGACGTCTTGCTCCACTCCACCGATTGCCTCCGCGACATGATCGAAGCGATGCGGGATGGCAAGGAATCTGATCAAGACCGGGTTGAAGAGATCACCGGGCAGCTTCTTGAAATGCTGGAGGAGACCGAGGAACGCGCTCCAGAAGCTTCGCAATCGCTTTCAGTCGAGTCCGCTATCGAGCCCGCGTCTGCTTCCCCGAACGGGACCAAGGCGGAATGGGAAATCCGTTTCGCTCCCCACCGCCATCTCTTGCGTACCGGAAATGAACCCGTGCGGATTCTGCGGGAGTTGGAGTCCCTCGGTGAGTTGAAGGTAACGGCTGATCCCGAGGAATTGGAAAGCCTCGACGACATGGATCCCGAGGACTGCTACCTGAGCTGGGACCTCTCACTATGCACGGATGCCTCCGAGGAAGTTCTCCGAGAAGTCTTTGCCTGGGTCGAGGAGGACTGTGATCTCGAAATCCGGTGCCTGAGCAAGACCGTCGAGTCTGTAACTGAGGATGCGAACGCGGATTCGAACACCGCCGAGGATGCCAAGGTCGAGCCGAGCAAGGCTGCTGCGGCCAAGAGTTCTGGCAAGTCGGGCGCACGAGCAGCGTCCGGAGGTGGATCGATCAGAGTCAGCACCGAAAAGATCGATGCTCTCGTCAACATGGTGGGTGAACTCGTAATCACTCAAGCGATGTTGGGCGAGGTCGGAGATAATTTCGACGAAAACCGCCTCGAAGCACTACGAGAGGGGCTGGGACAACTCGCTCGGAACACTCGCGAGCTGCAAGACAATGTGATGCGAATCCGGATGCTGCCAGTGAGTGTCACCTTCAATCGCTTTCCCCGGCTGGTACACGACCTGAGCCAAAAGCTCGGAAAACGGGTCGAACTGGTACTCATCGGAGAGGCGACAGAGGTCGACAAGACGGTCCTCGAGAAACTCGCCGACCCGCTCGTACATCTGATCCGCAACTCTCTGGACCACGGCCTGGAGAAACCTGATCAACGCGTTGCAGCAGGAAAATCCGAGACGGGCAAGATTGTTCTCAATGCCTTTCACCAGGGTGGCAACATCGTCATCGAAGTGGGCGACGACGGGGGAGGTCTCGATCCCGATCGCATCCGCGCGAAGGCACTCAAGAATGGTCTGATCACGGAAGAGGACAACCCGACAGACTCGCAGCTCTTTGACATGCTATTCCAGGCCGGTTTTTCGACGGCCGAGAAGGTCAGCGATGTTTCTGGACGGGGCGTCGGTCTCGATGTCGTGCGCCGAAACATCAGAGAGCTTGGCGGAACTGTAGCGGTTGATTCGACAAAGGGCGTCGGTAGTACATTTACGATTCGACTGCCCCTGACCCTTGCAATCCTCGACGGTCAACTCGTAAGAATCGGCTCCGAGACTTTTGTCATTCCGCTGATCTCGATTGTCGAATCACTCCAGATCAAGCCCGAGTTCGTAAACGTCATCACTGGCTCTGCCGAGATCTACCGCCTGCGCGAAGAGGCGATTCCCATCGTCCGTCTATACGATCTGTTCGATGTCCTTCCCGATCGACAAGGAATCGACAACGGTCTGCTCGTCGTGGTGGAGGGTTCTGGGAGCAAGTCAGGCTTGCTGGTAGACGATCTTCTCGGCCAGCAGCAGGTCGTGATCAAGAGCCTGAAAGACAACTTCGGAGATGTTCCGGGCCTGGCAGGCGCCACGATTCTGGGTGATGGAACCGTAGCCTTGATCGTCGACATCGCGGGCCTGATCGAACTCGCAAAGAATCGGATTCCCGAGGCGTCAGTCAAGACGGGCGAGGTTTCCCGGTCCTGTGAAGCGGTAGCCGAGCCAGCCGAAAGTGATTCGGCTGCTCAAGGAGACAGTCAATGAACGCAGCCGAGAGTTCGACGCAGATACTTCCCGCAGATCACGAAGTCGACGAAAATGCGGGCCAGTACCTGACCTTCATGCTAGCCGGCGAGGAGTATGGAGTCGATATCCTTCGGGTCCAGGAGATCCGCGGCTGGGAGAAGGCCGCGAAGATCCCCAACACTCCCTCGTATGTGCGTGGAGTGATCAATCTTCGTGGCACGATCGTTCCGATCATCGATCTCCGTCACCGCTTTGGTCTCGAAGAAGTCGAGTACGGACGTACGACGGTGGTCGTGGTGTTGCGGGTCGAGGACGGCGAGGAACACCGCGTGATGGGAGTCGTCGTCGATGCAGTTTCCGATGTCTACAACATCGGTAGTGAGCACATGAAGCCCGCTCCGGATTTCGGCATGGGAATGAAGTCCGAGTTCGCGCGCGGTCTCGCGACGATGGACGAGAAGATGATCATCGTTCTCGATATCGACATGATTCTGAGCGCGAAAGAACTGGCGCGTGTCGTGCAATCCGAGCCGGTAACCGAGGAAGAGGCCGAGGAGGGATCCGCGGAAGAAGTCTGATGGTTGGACATCGACGACTAGCACCCGTGAGAACTCATCGTTTCGACCGAAAGTACATCTTGAAAGCCCTTCACGAACATTCTCCGATTGATTCCCTTTCGCAACGGGATCCGGGTGGTACCCGATGACAGCCGAGTCCTCGCGCGAGTTTCAGTTCACAGATCGCGATTTCAGTGAAATCCGCTCCCTCGTGATCGAGCGGACAGGGATTTCGCTCTCGGACATGAAGCGTGACATGGTCTATGCTCGGCTCGCCCGCAGGTTGAGGAAACTCGGGCTCCATTCCTTCTCGGAGTACCTGCCTCTAGTCGAGCGCAGAGAAGGTGATGAGGCCACGACCTTCATCAACGCGATCACGACGAACCTGACGTCCTTTTTTCGAGAGAATCATCACTTCGAAGAACTGTCCAAAGTCATACTCCCGGAGTTGATGCAGGCGGGGAACCAGGAACGAAGAATTCGCATCTGGTCCGCAGGTTGTTCGAGCGGACCCGAACCCTACTCGATTGCCATGGTCTTGCGCGAGACGATTCCGGCATCACCCCGTTGGGACGTCAAGATACTGGCTACCGACTTGGATACCGATATTCTGGCCACCGCCAAAAAGGGCGTCTACGTGCTCGACAAACTCGATGGCGTGTCGGCGGAACGCCGACGGCGCTTCTTCTGGAAGGGGCGTGGGAGCAATGCCGGGACAGCGCGTGCGGCACCTGAGCTTCGGGAGTTGATTCAATTCCGCCAGCTCAATCTCATGGAGAGCTGGCCGATGCGCGGTCCATTTGATGTGATCTTCTGTCGGAACGTGATCATCTATTTCGACAAGCCGACACAGGAGCGTCTCTTTGATCGCTATGCCGATCTTCTTCCCGTCGGCGGGAAACTTATTCTAGGCCATTCGGAGAGCATGACGGGTAGCAACAAGCGCTTCGAATTCCGCGGACGCAATATCTATCGTAGGGTTGCATGAGTAAGCCTGCTCCGCCCAAGGCACTTCGCGGTTTTGCGGACATCGACCGCTACTGGGATCGCCGTTTGAGTCAACACGCGGCCAAGATCAAGCCGGGAGAGTTCTACGTGACGAAATGCGATGAAGCGATAGTCACCGTGCTGGGCTCGTGTGTTTCGGCCTGTATTCGCGATCCTGCGGTTCGGATCGGCGGCATGAATCACTTCATGCTTCCTTTCAATAAGTCGGACGCATCGAGCAGTTGGAACGATGGCAAGGCTACGCGTTACGGAACCTATGCCATGGAACAGCTGATCAATGAGATTCTCAAGTACGGAGGCGAGAAGAAGCGTCTCGAGGTCAAGGTGTTCGGGGGAGGTCGAGTCCTTGCGACGATGACGGATATCGGCGCCCAGAACATCAGTTTCGTGCGCGAGTTTCTGCGTGAAGAACAGATGGCAATCTTGAGCGAAGACCTTGGCGATGACTACCCGCGCAAGGTCTACTATTTCCCGCAAACCGGAAAAGTGCGGATGATGAAACTACGTACCGTCAACAACGACACGATCGAGCGACGAGAACGCGCATACCAGTCAGATCTCGAGAAGAAGCCGGTCGGTGGCGATGTTGAACTCTTCTGAGGGCAAGGGGGGGGGATGGCAAAACTCCGCGTTCTGATAGTCGACGATTCGGCCGTCGTGAGGTCCCTGCTGACCGAAATCCTCGATTCCGACCCTGATATCGAAGTGGTTGGAACCGCTCCTGATCCCTACATCGCAAGAGCGAAGATCAAGGCGCTGAATCCCGATGTCCTGACGCTAGACGTCGAGATGCCGCGAATGGACGGGGTCACGTTCTTGAGCAACCTGATGAGATTGCATCCGATACCCGTTCTGATGGTGTCCTCGCTGACCGAGAAGGGTGCCGATGTCACGCTTCAGGCTCTCGAACTCGGAGCGGTCGATTTCGTTACCAAGCCAAAGATGGAAGTTTCCGCCGGGCTCTCATCAGGTGCAGAAGAGATCATCGAGAAGGTCAAGATCGCTGGAGCAGCGCGCGTCGGAGCAGTCAGCGAGCGTCGTGCTCGACGAGTTCGCTCCAACGACCGTGGTATCGCTCCCAAACTCAACGCCGATGCCGTTCTCGAGCGCGTTAGTGGTCCGAAGCACTTCCGCACCACAGACACTCTGATTGCAATCGGTTCTTCTACGGGTGGGACCGAAGCGCTCAAAGAAATCCTTCAGGAGCTCCCGGCTGATGCTCCGGGCATCGTCGTTGCGCAGCACATCCCCGGCTCTTTTAGCGGTTCATTCGCGCAGCGAATGAACGCGGAGTCGAGAATGAAGGTCGAAGAAGCGCAGAACGGTCGCGAGATCCGGCCCGGACACGTCTTCATCGCACCTGGTACGCACCATCTCCTGGTGCGTCGCAGCGGGGCTCGTTTCGTCTGCGAGTTGAACGACGGTCCTCCGGTCAATCGTCACAAGCCGTCGGTCGACGTCCTGTTCCGATCTGTCGCACAGAATCTCGGCCCCAACGCCGTGGGAGCAATCCTGACCGGCATGGGTGACGACGGTGCCTGCGGATTGAAGGAGATGCAGGACGCCGGAGCCCACACCATTGCCCAGGATCAAGAGACGAGCCTGGTCTGGGGCATGCCTGGTTCAGCGGTGAAGCTCGGCGCAGCCGAATCAGTGCTTCCCCTCGAGAAGATTGCTGCCGCGATCCTGAAAGAGTCGGATCGATGAATGGCTTCGCGTCCAAGCACTGGCTCGCTCTGAGCATCAGCGTTGCGGCCGCGGGCCTGGAGGTTTCCCAGGGCGCTTCCTACTGGCAACTTCTGGCGCTCGCCGCAGTCGTACTTGCGTGGGGTGTGGCAACGACTCGATCCGCTCAACCTGCGGTGGATGAGGTTCCGGTTGGACTAGATGAGGCCTGCGCGAGTGAAGGGATCGATATCGCTGTTGCGGAGCCTATGGAAGCTACCGACATCGAAACTCACGAAGATGTGCCGACGGATGAAGAACCGATACCGGAGTTGCCCAGCGCATCAGATTACGGAGCTGAGAGTGCTATCGCATTTTCCGATGCCTCGAGTGCGGCGGTTGGAGTTCTTTGTGATGTTCAAAGTAGCCTCGACCGTGTGCAGTCGCTGATCAGTGATGCGGTCGCGACGCTCGCCACCAGCTTCACCGGTCTCAAAGTCACGGCCCGGGAACAGTCGGCGCTCGTTCGCGGCCTCGTTGAGACCCTGGCCAGCCAGAGCGCGGAAGAAGGTGAAGGTGTTTCGGCCGGAACGTTTCTCCAGTTCGTCAGTGAGACGGACCAGATCCTGAAAGAGTTCGTAGCTCTGATCCTCTCGGTCTCGAAGGAGAGCATGAGCAGCGTGACCCGCATCGAAGAAATCGATGAACACATGGCGAAAATCGATGCTCTGCTCGTCGATGCTGCGAAGCTCGCGGAGCAATCCACTCTGCTTGCAGTGAACGCTCGGATTCAGGCCGCCCACGCGGGTGATGCCGGTAAGGGGTTCGGCGTGGTCGCTGACGAGATCCACGATCTTGCACGTCGCTCGCACAGATTCAACGAGGAGATCGCATTGATTGTCAAAGAGACGAAGGAATCAATCGACGCCACGACAGAATACATTGGCGAAATTGCTTCCAAGGATATGAACCGCACGCTCAAGGCCAAGTCGAGAGTGAACGAGATGCTGTCCGGGATCAATGAGACGAATGATCAGCTGGAAACCTCAGTTATTAGCGTGAGCGTGCTCAGTGAGAAGCTGGGGGTCGATGTCGCCGATGCGACCCGCTCGCTTCAGTTCGAGGACATCGTTCGCCAGTTGACTCAACACTGCGAGACCTGCATAGGGCACGTGACGAAGTTCCTTGAAGAGATGGGAAAAGAGATCGGGGGTCTGGAGAACGACCCGAATGCGATCGTCAACCTGAAGGCGATGATCGACGAATTCGCGAACGCGAACGCTCCCGAACTGCGCAGCGTCGTCAGTCAGGAATCGGTGGAAGCCGGAGAAATCGAACTCTTCTGAGATCAGAAGAAAGTGAAAAGGAGGCGAGAGCCTTGAGCCAGTCAGTAGCATCACGCATATCGGGTACAGACCTCACCATCCGCGTAGCGGGCCGCTTCGACTTTGGAGTTCACCGTGACTTTCGTTCGGCGTACGTCGACGCGTTGAAACCCGGGATGTCCGTGACCGTCGACATGAACGGAGTCGAGTATATGGATAGCTCGGCCCTGGGAATGCTTCTCCTGCTTCGGGAGTTCGCCGGTAACGATTCGGCTGATATCAAGATCATGAACGTCTGCGATGAGGTCATGGAAATCCTCAAAGTGGCGAACTTTGATCAGCTGTTCAAAGTTCTCTGAGACATGACGACGACGCAGGCTCTCAAGGTCCTCGTCGTCGACGATGAGGCGACGACCCGACTGATGATCCGTGCGAACCTCGTCCGCGAGAGTTACGACGTCATTAGTGCGGAAGACGGTGAACAGGCCGTGGCCCTGTTCGAGCGCGAACGGCCCCAGGCCGTGATCATGGATCTCGAAATGCCGGTGATGGACGGCTATGAGGCGACCCAGGAAATCAAGAGGATGGCGGGAGATCTATTCGTACCCGTGATCTTTCTCACTGCAACCCTGGATGAGGACGCGCTGGTTCGCTGCATCGAGTGTGGCGGAGACGACTTTCTTTCCAAGCCGGTCAGCAATCCGGTTCTTCTGGCCAAACTATCAGCCCAGCTTCGCATCTATCAGATGACTGAGACCATGATTACTCAGCGAGACGAGTTGCGTCTGAACCAGATCCAGAATGAACAGGATATGAGGATCGCTGAGAAGGTTTTCGCCCGAATGGTGAATCAGGATACCAGCGAGATCGGAAATGTACGGAAGCTCGTTTCCCCGGCTTCGGTTCTCAGTGGCGATGTGCTGTTGGTGACCACGGCACCCAATGGCAGCGTGCGCGTATTGCTCGGCGATTTTACCGGCCACGGCCTTTCCGCGGCAATCGGAACTCCGCTGGTGTGCGAGGTCTTCTATGGCATGACGGCGAAGGGCTTCTCGATCGTCGATGTAGTCAATGAGATGAACAAGAAGCTCCACAAGGTCCTTCCCACCGGCCTGTTCTTCGCATGCGTCGTCCTGCAACTCGAGATCGGCGAAGATCGGTTGACCAGTTGGTGCGGAGGCATACCCGATGCGATGGTGCGAGGGGTCAACGGTGGAATCAAACACCGGATTCCCTCCAGGAATCTGGCTCTCGGAATCGTCGGAAAGCTGGGCGCGAACTCGGGTACGACGAGTCATTCGCTGGAAGTCGGCGACCGTATTCTCGCGTGCTCTGACGGTCTGGCAGAGGCCTTCAATCCCGATGGAGAGCTCTTTGGCCAGAAACGTCTCGAGAAGATCTACTGTGAGCATCCTGATTCGGAGGCTGCATTCGATCAGCTTTCCCGGTCGATCGCGGATTTCACAGAAGGCGAAGAACAGACCGACGACATCACGATGGTGGAGATTGTCCACGATGGTAGATGTCCAGAGAAATTGGCTGTCGGAGCGGTCGAGAAAGAGGGCGACCTACGCGCAGCGGATTGGGAGGCTCATTTCAAATTCGGGGTTGAGACGCTACGTGCTATCGATCCGCTCCCACTGATCGTCCAGTTACTGGCGGAGATCCAGGGCCTCTCGCAACACCGCGAACATATCTACACGATCCTGGCCGAACTGTTCCGGAACTCACTGGATCACGGCTTGCTAGGCTTGGATTCGATCTTGAAGCAAACCCCGGACGGCTTCGAAAAGTACTATCAGTTGCGCGAGGAACGCCTCGCGGCACTATCAGAAGGGATGATCCGGATCGAACTTCAGCACGAGCCGCGGACTACCGGGGGTCGGCTGCTGATCCTGTTGGAGGATTCCGGACCCGGATTCGACTACGGTGAATGGGAGAATTCCTGGCTTTCCGATCTTCGGGCGAAGAGCGGCCGCGGAATCGCCCTGGTGCAGACTCTGTGTGAGAGCGTCACTTACCTGGGTGACGGAAGCAGTGTATGCGCGAGCTATATCTGGGACCACGATGGAGATGCGCAAGGTGCGTCGGAGGGCACATGAGAACGTCTGAAAGCGAAATCGCTTTTCATAGGAGCGAGGCTCTCGAACTCGTCGCCGACGATCTCGAGCTGCTCGCAACTCTTGCAGGTGTGTACCTCTCCGAGGAGAACGACAAGACCGAGGCTCTGGACGCCGCACTGGCGGCTGGAGATGCTGGGTCGGTGCGACGCATCGCACACTCTCTCAAGGGAGCCGTAGCCAACTTCTGCGCGCATGCCTGTGTCGAGGCGGCACAGAGTCTCGAAATGATGGGCAGGAGTGCGGATCTGTCGGACAGTCAGGAAGCCTGGTCGGAACTGCGGGCTAGATTGAAGGAACTTCGCGAGCAGCTGCTCGAACTCCAGACGGAAGCTGCTTCGGTCGAGTAATTCTTCGAAGAGCGCGCGTCTCCGCGATCAGGCCCCTGACCTGACCCCCAGAGCCGAGGCCATGTGGAATCATGGTGCTCTGACCTTGTTCCTTGAAAGTGCACACCTTTTCTATGTAGCCCCGGCCACCGTGGCCAGAGCCTTCTCCTCAAATCTTGCTGGAGTCACGCCGCCTATTGTCGAGTGCCGCCGGACATGGTTGTAGAAGATCTCGATGTACTCCGCGATCGCATCCCGCGCCGCACGACGACTCGACCACGGCCTTCTGTAGATCAGTTCGTTCTTCAGCGTACCAAAGAAGCTCTCCGCCACGGAGTTGTCCCAGCAGTCAGCTCGACGACTCATGCTTCTCGTGATGCGATGTTCGGCGAGCATCTTCTTGTAGTCGTCGCTCGTATATTG
>JAAELY010000221.1 GCA_024226335.1 bacterium | reverse complement strand
GGCTCTACGACACCAGCGGCCCCTATGGCGATCCGGCCTTCGAGGCGGACCTGGATCGCGGCCTTCCGCCGCTACGCCAGGGGTGGATCGACTCACGTGCCGATGTCGACAGGCTCGACGGCTCGAGCTCCGAGTACCGGCGTCAGCGGGAGGAGGATCCCGCGACCGCCGACATTCGTTTCCCGGATCTGCGCAAGCCGTTGAAGGCCCGATCGGGCGGCCGTGTGACCCAGATGCACTACGCCCGCCGCGGCGAGATCACGCCGGAGATGGAATTCGTCGCGGTTCGCGAGGGGATGGCCTCGGAGGTGGTTCGCGACGAGGTCGCCCGGGGGAGGGCGATCATCCCGAACAACGTCAACCACCCGGAGTGCGAGCCGATGGCGATCGGGCGCAAATTTCTGGTCAAGATCAACGCAAACATCGGCAACTCGGCGGTGACCTCTTCGATCGAGGAGGAAGTCGAAAAGATGATCTGGGCCACCCGTTGGGGTGCCGACACGGTGATGGACCTTTCGACGGGGGCGAACATCCACGAGACCCGGGAGTGGATCCTTCGTAATTCGCCGGTGCCGATCGGGACGGTTCCGCTCTATCAGGCGCTGGAAAAGGTCGGGGGAAAACCGGAGGACCTGACCTGGGATCTGTTTCGCGACACGCTGATCGAGCAGGCCGAGCAGGGCGTGGACTACTTCACGATCCACGCCGGTGTGAGACTGGCCTACGTGCCCATGACCGCCGAGCGGGTGACGGGCATCGTCTCCCGCGGTGGCTCGATCATGGCCAAGTGGTGCCTGGCCCATCATCAGGAGAGCTTCCTCTATACAAAGTTCGACGAGATCTGCGAGATCATGCGGGCATACGACGTCAGCTTCTCGCTGGGGGACGGCCTGCGGCCGGGGTCGATCGCCGACGCCAACGACCAGGCGCAGTTCGCCGAGCTGGAGACCCTGGGCGAGCTGACCAAGATCGCCTGGGAACACGACTGCCAGGTGATGATCGAGGGACCCGGTCACGTTCCGATGCACCAGATCAAGGAGAACATGGACCGGCAGCTCGAAGTCTGTCACGAAGCGCCGTTTTACACCCTCGGCCCGCTGACCACCGACGTCGCTCCGGGCTACGATCACATCACTTCGGCGATCGGCGCGGCGATGATCGGCTGGTTCGGCACCGCGATGCTCTGCTACGTCACCCCGAAGGAGCACCTCGGCCTACCGGACAAGCAAGACGTGAAGGAAGGGTTGATCGCCTACAAGATCGCCGCCCACGCCGCGGACCTGGCCAAGGGCCACCCCGGCGCCAAGGAGTGGGACGACGCGCTGTCCAAGGCGCGCTTCGAGTTCCGCTGGGAAGATCAGTTCAACCTGTCACTGGATCCCGAGACCGCCCGTCGTTACCACGACGAGACGTTGCCGGCGGACGGCGCCAAGGTCGCCCACTTCTGCTCGATGTGCGGACCGAAGTTCTGCTCGATGGAGATCACCCAGCAGGTGCGTGAATATGCGAAGGCGCAGAAGGTCGAGGAGAGTGCGGCGGTCGAGCAGGGGATGAAGGACAAGGCGGGGGAGTTTCGGAAGGCGGGTTCGAAGCTTTACGTGGAGTCTTGAGGTAACGGGTTCGGTCGGGTTGCCTCGGGGAAACCCGGTGATGTCAGGCTCGTGGTCATATCATGATCCCGACACCATGATCGCCTCGTGCGAGAATCCGGCCAGCCGCGAGTTGTAGCCGCACACACCCCGCGTCGCCCCGAGTCGAAATCGCTGCGGTTTGGGGGCGCATTCGGGTCAAGATCGGCCGCGTGGATGGGTTGGTGGGTTAGATGCTGGTTAGCATATCGCCCATCCTCGGACGCAGGCTCTTCGAAAACCTGGTTTGATCTTACTAGCCGCGCTGCATGGCTTTCATGGGGCAGATCTCCCTCGCCCAGATCTGATCTGAATCGCCCCGGATTTCCTAGACACGGTTTTGGTTCATTCGAAACCGCAGGTGCAGCACCCGAGCGACCCGAGCCCGAACCTGCGCAACGGCGCCGTTCCCCAGCTCCAGATCCAGATCGACTGAGTCGCCGACCGGAAGCGCCGCTTCAGTTTCAATCAACGCACCGGTGGCGCTGATGTCGACGATGCGCAGAGACGTTCTAGGGTAGCCGGTCTGTGCGGTTCCCAGCGAACGCCGTCGAGGCGAGCCGCCGGTCCGGTTCGAGGCTAGTAGATTTCATACTTAACCTGGGCGGCGCAATTCTGGGGGAAGGTCAGTCTGCCCAACGTCGGTCGGCGGAGTTAATGGACGGCAGTGCGTCCAGCAAAGGCTGGCGTGTTCAGTGGGATGAAGCCCACCGGGGTAAGAGTCAGACCCCCGTAGCTTGGGTCGCAGCAGTGGAGGAAACGAATCTGTTGAAGCCGACCGACAAAGCCATCCTCGGGATGGTGAGCGAGTCACCGGGCCGCAATGCAAGTGAACCCAAAGTGGCCTCGACAATTTATAGGATCCGGAGGCCGAGCCCCCTACTGTCGGGCGAAGGCAACATGGCCAATCGCAGGCTGACTGAGGCGATGGGTCACTCCGGCGGGGTAGTAGGGGTGGCACGGTGACAAGGACACGCCAAGCAACTGGAGAAGCCGTCCTCGTCCCGTCGAGAAATCGGCGGAGCAGGAGCGGTCGTATAACCGGCGCCCCCGGGAAATCGACCGCAGACGAGACGGTGACGGCTGGGCTCGTAGTAGCAGTGAAACTGGGTAACGCCAGTGGAGCGAAGGAGCCCTGCTGTACACAACTCCTTGGTCAACATGGAAGGCAGGGGTGAGATGACGAATGCACCCATTGATCTGCAAGACCTGAGACGAAGGATATACGTCAAGGCGAAGGCCAGACCGTCTTGGCGCTTCTGGGGACTGTACGTCCACGTCTGCAAGACAGAGACGCTTCACGCAGCGTACCGGCTGGCCAAGCAAAACAACGGAGCTCCAGGGATTGATGGAGAGACGTTCGCGGTCATTGAGGAACGAGGCGTGGGACGGTTTGTCGAGGAGCTCCGAGAGGAGCTGAGCAGCCGGACGTATCGCCCCCTGCGGGTCCGGAAGGTGGAGATCCCCAAGGACGGCGGGAAGGTCCGCGTGCTGTCGATCCCCACGATACGGGACCGGGTAGTCCAGGGAGCGCTGAAGCTCATCCTGGAGCCGATCTTTGAGGCGGATTTCCAACCGGGGTCGTATGGCTACCGACCGAAACGGAAGCCGCAGGATGCGGTGCAGCGCGTCTCGGACGCGATCATTCAAGGCAAGACGTACGTCATCGATCTCGACCTGAGGACCTATTTCGACACGGTGCGACATGACATCGTGCTGAAGCAAGTGGCTCGGCGGGTGGACGATGGGGATGTGATGCGTTTACTGCGACTGGTCATGAAGGCGACCGGGAAGCGGGGAGTACCCCAGGGTGGCGTGATTTCGCCTTTGCTCAGCAATATCTACCTCAACGAGGTGGACCGGGTGCTGGAGCGGGCGAAGGAGACCACTCGCACGGGCCAGTGGACAGCGTTGGAGTACATACGCTTCGCTGACGATCTGGTCGTCTTGGTGGACTTCCATCCGCGGCATCTCTGGCTTCGCAAAGCGGTTGAGCAGCGTCTTCGAGAGGAGTTCGCCAAACTGCACGTGGAGGTGAACGAGGACAAGACGGCGAGGGTCGACTTGCGAAGAGGGGAGAGTTTCGGATTCATGGGCTTCCGGTTTAGTCGCATTCGCAGCCCGAGGGGGCGCTGGATGCCACTGCGCATTCCGCTGCTCAAGAAGCGGACGGCGTTATTCCGTAAGCTCAAGGACGTCTTTCGTCGCTTCGAATCCCAAGCGACTCGGGGGCTGATCGAGACAGTCAATCCGGTCCTGCGCGGCTGGGTCAACTACTTTCGATCAGGACACTCCAGTCGATGTTTCTCGTACATTCGAGACTGGGTAGAAAAGAAGATTCGGCGACACCTGGCCCGCGCCCGCAAGCGTCAGGGCTTCGGCTGGAAGCGGTGGAGTAGGCGGTGGCTCTATGAGAGTCTTGGGCTTTATAGTGATTATCAAATCCGATACCACATGCCCTCGTCGAAAGCGGCTCCGGTACGATAGGTTTCATAAGTCTTGGTGCGAAGTGTGCAGGAGCGCGTAGTGCGGGAAAACCGCACGCTGCGTGCGATGTGGCGGGGGCTGGAAACGGGCTCACGGTGTGGATAGTGAGGCACTCCCAGAGGAAACGGGGAGCACGGATAGGCCACACCTACGGGGTACCGCGCCAGTCCTCGACCCTACCGG
>JAAELY010000220.1 GCA_024226335.1 bacterium | reverse complement strand
GCTTAAGCTTTCGGACGCTTCGTGCCGTACTTGGAACGGCCGCGCCGGCGATCGTCGACGCCGACCGCGTCGAGCGTGCCTCGGATGACGTGGTAACGCACTCCCGGCAGGTCCTTCACACGGCCGCCGCGGATCAGCACGATCGAGTGCTCCTGGAGATTGTGCCCGACGCCCGGGATATAGGTGGTGACCTCGATGCCGTTGGTCAACCGCACGCGCGCCACCTTGCGCAGCGCCGAGTTCGGCTTCTTCGGCGTCTGGGTGTAGACACGGACGCACACGCCGCGCTTCTGGGGCGACCTCTGGAGCGCCGGGCTCTTGGTGTGCTTCTTCTGGCGGTGGCGTCCCTTCTTCACCAGCTGATGGATCGTCGGCATCCGATGGTCTCCTGCTTCAGCACACACCTGAGGCGGCGTGCGCGTCTGATTGCGATTCGTCCGATCTCCTGACTCGGCGCACACCTAGGCGGTCGCGCGCATCTGTTTCCAGCTCGTCGCGCGGAGAGGAACCGGTCCACCCGGAGACATCTCTACTGGCGAGCTACGTACTATCTCGATTGTGATGGGCTGAACAGGCAGGTCAGTCGCTTGGCCATCATCGAGAGGCAGTGCCTGAAGATCTTGTC
>JAAELY010000219.1 GCA_024226335.1 bacterium | reverse complement strand
GCTGGCAGGGGTGCTTAACTACTAACCCAACAAGCGCTCGACGCACTCGCGTACGCCTCTCTGTACCTGCTCGATCTCGCGGCTTGCGTCGACTACCTGCAGGCCTTCCAGGCGTGCGTACTCTTCGTCGACGCGATCCAGGAATTCGCTGTGTTCGAAGCGTTCGGTTGCGGCTTGTCCCATGCGTTCCATGGCGAGCAATACGGGTAGGCGTAGCCATAGGATCAGATCGGGTTTGGGAAAGCTGCCGTCGTTGAACATTTCGGCGAGCATCTGGCGATCGAGTCCGGCTGCGGCCTGGTAGGCGAGGGTCGAGTGGATGTAGCGATCGCAGATCACGATCTCGCCTTTTTCGAGGGCGGGTTCGATGACTGCCTCGATGTGCTCCCGACGATCCTCGACGAAGAAGTTCAAGACTTCGGTCGGTGCGGCCTCGAAGTCGCCGCGCGCCCAGGCGCGATAGCGTCGGCCCCAGGGACCGTCGGTCGGCTCGCGTGTTTCCACGACCGAGTGCCCGCGCTCGCCGAGCCACTCGGCCAGGCGTCGGGATTGCTCGGTCTTGCCCGCGCCGTCGATGCCTTCCAGCACAATGAAGCGTCCGGATCTTTGGGGAGTCTTCGCCACGAACGCGCGACTCTAGCAAAACCCGCGGCGCGACTCGGGTGTGCGGATCTGCAACGCCACCGAAGCACCGGATGGGGCAGGCGCACGCCTCACCCCGTTAATCGCACGCCATTCCCCAGTCCCCATCCGGTGTGGATCTGGCGAGTTCCCGGTCCCGTTAGGGGAATCTCGTTCGATCCACACTTGGAAAGAGCAAGGCGCGTGCCGTCCCCGGGCCCGCGCTACGGCGAGCGCAGGCAGCCATGTGAACGGCACGGGCGGTGCGTGTGAACGCGCCGCCCGTACTCGAGAAACGATGCGGTGCGACTAGAGCGCGTTGGTGAGCAGGATCCCGATGACGAAGGCGTACAGGGAGATCGACTCGATCAGCGCCAGCGCGATGATCATCGGGGTCTGGATCTGACCGGCGGCTCCGGGGTTGCGGGCGATGCCCTGCACGGCT
>JAAELY010000218.1 GCA_024226335.1 bacterium | reverse complement strand
TGGTCGCCAAGTCGTTCACGCCGGGGCGCTCGACCCGCCTTCGCGAGGCGATCGTCGGGGGTCAGCCACGAGCTGGCGGCTTCCACCTCCGGGACGCCCCCCCCCGCCCGAGCGTCGCTGAACTACCGGAGTGTCAGTGTCTACCGGTGAGCCTCTCGAAAGAGCCGAACAAAGAGAGGATGCCGGAGTGCTGGAGGCGAGGACCGTGAAATCCAGGTCGGCGGCGATCGCCATCTTGATTGGGGTCGCCTTCTATAGCGGGGCGAAGCTTGGATGGGCTCTGAGTCTACCGCCCGATCACATCGCAACGTTCTGGCCACCCAATACGTTCGTTCTTGCTGCACTCCTACTGACGCAACGGCGGCGATGGTGGATCTGGTTTCTCGCGATGGCGCCGGCCTATCTCGCTTGGGCGCTGCAGAACGACTACTCAGTGCAGCGTACGCTCATCTTCTTTGCCGCAAACTGCACCGAGATCCTCCTCGCAGGTACCGCCCTGAGGCTCTCCCTGGGTCGCCGAATCAAGCTCGATCGGCTTCGTGACATGGTTCAATTCCTCCTCTGGGCCGTACTGATCGCACCCGCCATCTCTGCATCCATGGCTTCGCTCGTTACGTTTTCTGATCCCGAAGTCAGCACCTGGTTGGCTTGGCGAGTCTGGTTTCTCGGAAATGCGCTCGCGCATCTCGCGCTCACCCCAGTACTGATCGTGTGGATCGGCTTCGACCTTGGCCGGGTGAGGGATGTCAAGTTCGCTCGTCTGACCGAAGCCTCGGCTCTGGGACTGTCTCTATTGGTCGTGGGGATGCTCTCAACGGGAATCGAGATCGAATCTCGGGGAAACACTCCCGCCCTGTTGTACAGCCCGCTTCCGTTCCTCCTCTGGGCGACAATTCGTTTCGGATCGCGAGGGGCGTGCAGCGCAGTGTTTCTCACAACGCTCCTGACAATCTGGAATGCCATCAACGGCAATGGTCCCTTCACAGCCAACTCCGCGGCCGACAACGTCTTGTCGCTGCAGCTCTTCTTGATGGCATTCTCTCTTCCCGTATTGCTGATCGGCTCTCTCCAGTCCGAACGAGACCAGGCCAGAAAGAAACTGGAGAAGTACCAAGGCCAACTCGAGGTGTCGGTCGAGGAGAGCACAGCCGAGTTGCACGAAAGCCAGGGTCTTCTCCGCAGTATCCTCGAATCGATGACCGACGGAGTCCTGGTTCTGGACAAGGACTTTCACTACGTCTTCTGGAACAACGCGATGGAGGGGATATCCAATACGCCGCGGGAGCAGCTGATAGGGAGCGATCTCAGGCCATGGGACGTGTTTCCCCATCTGCGGCGGGAGGGTGCGGACGAGTTGATGCGCCAGGCGATGAGAGGCGATGGCGTGAGCCGCAACCACATTCCCTTTCGGCTCCCCGATGGGACGGAGGGCATCACGGACGAGATCTACCTCCCGCTCCAGGACGACTCGGGTCGAATCAATGGCATCGTGGGCGTGATTCGCGATGTCACCGAGCGCAGTCAGGCTGAGAAGGAGCGCGTGGAACTCGAGAGACGGGTTCAGCAGGCGCAGAAGATGGAGAGCCTTGGGGTTCTCGCCGGCGGTATCGCGCATGACTTCAACAACCTGCTCATGGGGATCCTCGGGCACGCCGATCTGGCGATGAGATCGCTCGAATCCAGTTCTCCGGCACGCGCCGATGTGAACGGGATCATCGAGTCCACCAAGCGTGCTTCCGATCTGACCAACCAGATGCTGGCCTATTCCGGCAAGGGTCGGTTCGTCGTCGAGGATCTCGACCTGAGTCGCCTGGTGCGCGAAATGATCAACCTGCTCG
>JAAELY010000217.1 GCA_024226335.1 bacterium | reverse complement strand
TCACAGCTCGAACCTCGCGGGGTCGAGCAACTCGGGCTGTTCGAGACCCCCGGGCGCAGCAGGCGCAAGCTCAATCACGTGGTCGACGAGATTCAGGATCGCTTCGGTCGAACTGCGCTGGAGCGAGGAATTGCTCCGGTCGGGCGTGCGGGACTCTCGTTGCAAATCAAACGCGGTGATGACTGAAACCCGCGGCGCGGTGGTATGCTAGAGGCATGAGTTCGAGCCATCCCCGGATCGCGAGCCCCGAAAAGGTCGGCATCGGGCCAGAGCTGTTGCAGGAGTTGTTCGAGCGCGCTGAGCGGGAAGCCACCGAAGGGCTCTTGCCGTCCGCGCAGATCGCCTGGGTCGATCCGAGGAGCGGTATCTCGCTGGGTTACGTCACGAACGGTCACGATCGCAATGCCGTCCGCATGGCCCGGCGCTCCGTGGGCATCTCGAGTCGCGCGGCGAAATGCGCAGGACACTAGTTTCTGTACCGTGACCAAAGATGAGTTCTACGCCAATGCTCGAACGGATCTGACCGGCCCACTCGCCGGTCTTCGCGTGGTCGAGGCGACCACCACCTGGGCGGGCCCGATGTGCGGTTGTGTCTTCGCCGATCTAGGTGCCGACGTGATCAAGGTCGAACTTCCCGGCGGTGAGGTTGCGCGCAGGCTTCCGCCGTTTCTTCCGGGCACCAATCCGCCGCAGTCGTTCATGCACGCGACGGGAAATCGCAACAAACGCAGCCTCTCGCTCGATCTGCGCAGACCCCGCGGCGTCGAGTTGTTTCGCAAACTCGTGGCCACCGCCGATCTCGTAGTCGAGAACTTTCGACCCGGCACGATGCAGAAGTGGGGCCTGGGCTATGACGAGTTGGTGAAGATCAAACCCGATATCGTGTTCGTATCGATCAGCGGATACGGCAGCTTCGGTCCCGACAGCGAGCGTGCGGGCTATGACCCGATGGCGCAGGCGTCCAGTGGCTGGCTCTCACTCAACGGCGATCCCGAGGGCGAGCCGGTCAAGTCGCCGACTTTTCTCAGCGATGACCTGGCCGGTCTGCACGCGGCGATCGCCTCACTCGCGGCGTTGCGCCATCGAGACAGAGAGGGCGAGGGGCAATACATCGATGTCGCGCTACAGGACGCTCTGCTCTTTCAGTCCAACGGCTTCCCGACGCTCGCTGCCATGGGCGCCAATCTGCCTCGCATGGGCAGTCAGTTCACCGTCGCCGCACCGGCGGGTGTGTATCGCTGTAGCGATGGCTACGTGATGGCCGGTGTGTTGCTGGACGCGCACTGGAAGATTCTGGCACCTCTGATCGACCGACCGGAACTGGCCGATCATCCCGACTATGCGACGACCGCTGCCCGGGTCGATCGCCGCGAGCAACTCAACGCGATCATGGCTGCCTATTTCGCGGATCGCGAACAGGACGAGATCGTGGAGAATTTCCTCGGCCATCGTCTGCCCGTTTCGGCGGTCCGTTCGTATCAAGAAGCCGTCGCCGATGCGCATGTGCGCGAACGCGATATGTTGCAGACGGTCGTACTCGAAGAAGGCACGCCCGCGCCGATCGTCGGGCCGGCCGCGAAGTTCTCTCGTACGCCTACGCGTGTGCGCAGCGCCGCTCCCGCGCTCGGCGCGCACGGTGCCGAGATCCTGGAGGAACTCGGCGTTGGCGCAGACGAGCTTGCGGAGTTGCGCGATCAGGGTGTGATCTAGTGCGCACTCGCACGTGGTGAAGAATCCTGACTAGCGTCGCCGAGTGAGTCCCACCAGGGCACTCGTTGCGAGCAGGAGCCAGATCGAGGGTTCGGGCAGGTCCACCCTATTGATCACACCGACGGCTTCCAGGTCGAAGCCCGAGCTGGAAAAGACGGTCGGAAAGGGATCGTAGATCGGGTTTCCCGCGGAGTCGATCGTCGAGCCATCGCCCACGACGTCGGTCAAGCGCACGTAACGCACATCGGACAGATCGAGCTGGCCTGCGAGCACGAGTGGATCTCCCGACAGATCACTCAAATCGAAAGGAGAGCCGAATCCGGCGACGAACTGACCCGCCAGGTTGTGCACATTGGTCACGTCGACAGGATCGAAGTCCCCGAGCGGCCCGCTATTGAGCGATATCGAGCCGAACATCGCGAAATTCAATCCGTCGCTCGAGACTTCGACGAAGGCGAGTTCTCCGAAGATATCGCCCTGATACTCGAAGCCGTTCTCGAAGATCGCGAAGTCCGCACCGGGCCCGTCCGAGATACTGCCGTTGAATCCCAGGGTGATCGTGCCGCCGTTTCCGAGCGAGACGATATCGCCCGGTGCGCCCGTGGCCGGACCGAGAGCCAGGCTTGGACTGCCCGCAGTTGCGAGACCAGCGCCGGGAGCGGTCGGGTTGATGAGCCCTCGAACCAGATTTGAGTAGCTATTCGCCCAGAAGCTCGGCGTGCTCATAGGCACCGGAACGTCGTTGAACGGGCCGGCCAGACTGGTTGCGGGCAAAAAGGTCGCCGGTAGAAGGATGATCACGAGCGCGAAGAGCGCAGCACGCAAGTATGCCATTGCTAGTTACCCCTTGTTTCCGAAGGAGAGCAGTCTCGGTAGTCGGCCGGTCTTCTGGCTCCCGGATCATCCTCTCGCCGAACCTTCCCCAGGAGTTTCCTCCCAGGTGGTGTTCTCGACGATCGTCCCCGGTTACAGCGACGGACTCGCGCCGGTTTTTCACCGGCTTCCCGCAGATCCCCGAATACTTGCTCGGTATTCATCAAGGGGAAACGCCTCCGGAAATCTTCCGGAGGTTACCGCCTACCGCTATGTCGGCCTCATTCTTATCCCAGCCCGCTCCCCGGCGTCAATAGAAGATCTGACGACTCGCTCGCGAAAAGACGGCTCGCTTGCCAGTGAGTGACTTACCTGATAATCCTACGAGCACTCCGGTACCCGCGTTGCGGGTCCAAGAGGGAAGGCCGTGAAAGTCGGCCGCGGTCCCGCCACTGTAATGGGGCAGCTTCACCGAACGTCGCCACTCGGCATCTCGCCGGGGAAGGCTCGGGAAGAAGCGCTACGACCCCTGAGCCAGGAGACCTGCCGGAGCGGAAGGACGGATGTCCGCTCTCCGTGGAGGGAGTCGAAATGTCGCGCGATATGCGCCGGCTTCGGGCCGGCCTGGCGGCAGTCTTGTTCGCGATGGTCCCCGGCGGACTCACCGCGCAGGAACTGCCCGAGAGCAGCGATGCTCCTTCGGCGTTCAGCACGATCGTGAACGCGCGGGAGTACGACGATCGTTTTTCGACGGTCGAGGATGTGCTCGACGAACTGCCAGGCGTTCGCGTGCGTCGTCAAGGTGGACTCGGCGCGCATAGTACGGCCGCGATCCGAGGCTCCAAATCCGAGCAGGTACTGGTCCTGCTCGACGGCGTGAAGCTCAACTCCAGTCAACGCGGCGGTGTTGATCTGTCGACGCTGCCGCTGCGCAGCATCGAACGCATCGAGGTGATTCGCGGCAGCGGTGCCTCTCGTTTCGGCTCCGATGCCGTCGGTGGTGTGGTCTCGCTGACGAGTCGTCGGCCCGATGTCGGTGCGGCTCTGGATTTCTCGGGAACGACAGGTCGCTACCGCACGTTTGGTGTCGACTCCTTCGTCACGTTCGCAGGGGAACGAGTGCGTTCCGTACTGGGGTACACACGCCTGCGCAGTGACAACGACTTCCGTTTCAATCGACAGACCGACGGGCAACCCGCGACCCTGCTTTCTCCGGCTGTGGCCCCCGGAGACGAGCGCAACACGCGCGTCGGTGCTCAGTTCATCGAAGACAGCGCGTTCTGGAACGCGGAACTCGCGCTGGGGAGGCGAAGTTCACTGAGTTCGACTCTGCGTTACTACCGCAAGGATCGCGGTCAGCCGGGAAACGTCAGCGACACGACTCGCAATGCCAAAGACGACCAGGTCAGCTGTCCGTACGCAGACGAACAGTATCGACGCGTGGTTTCATCCCTGCGCTGGAGGCGCTCGCAGATCGCGGGCGGGGATCTACAACTGGCCCTGACGCATCAGTACGAACGGCGCGAGTTACGCGACCCGTTCGCACCCAATCCGCTCTCTTCTGTTTGTGGCTACCTGACCGTTCGAAAAGTCGAGCACATCCAGAGTATCGATCAGCAGACGGGGATCGAACTCAACTACGGCTTGCGCGAGCAGCCGTTCGGACCCCTGTCGTTCTCGGCCCGCAGTTCGCTCGCTTTGCGCTACGACCATCTGCGCTTCGACGCGTCAGACCCGGCCAGGCGCTTTGTGACCAACCTCTCCCTGCGGCCGGAGATCAGTCTCTTCGAACGACGCGTGCGGATCTTTCCCGCGCTGTCTGCGGAGTCGGCTCGAACCCGTTCGGTGCGTTCGACCCCCGAGCCCGGGACTTCCGCCAGCATCCCCGTGCCGCGTTCCGACGGAACCGAGTACTCGCCCAGCCTGGGTTTGATCGTGAGTCTGACCCCGGGGTTGCGCCTCAAGTCGAACTACGGACGTGCCTTTCGCCGACCGAACTTCGACGAGTCCTACCATCCCGACTTCGGCTTCATTCGAGGCAATCCCGAACTATCGCCTGAGGAGTCGTGGAACTTCGACGTGGGTTTCGAACTCTCGAGCGACGGTTCCGGAGCGCTGCGGGATCTGCAGCTCAGCGGCGCCTACTTTCACCGCGATATCGAGAACTCGATCGAGTTCATCGCGATCAGCCAGTCGACCTTTGCACCGGTAAACATCGAATCCGCTCGCGTACGCGGCTACGAACTGAGTGCCCAGGTCCAACTCTTCGAGCGATTGCATCTACGCGGCGGGTACACCTATCTGGACTCCGAAATGGATTCTGAACATCGCCTCGACGACCCGCCGTTACCGCATCGACCGCGCAACCAGCTCTTCGGTCGCGCAATGCTGGACCTGGGTGCGGTACGCCTCTGGACAGAAGCGAGTCACGACGATCGTTTTTCACTGACCCGAACCGGCGAGCTGGTCACGGGCGCGCCAAATCGCCAGATCGATCTCGGTTTGAGCGTACATCTCTCGCAACTACCAGGACTGAGCTGGTTTCCGGAGGACACTGTAGTGAGTTCCGAGTGGTTGAACATCACGAATAACGACCAGATGGATTCTCTGGGCCTGCCCCTGCCGGATCGGGCCTGGTATCTGCGCGTGCGCGGGAGCTTGCGATGAATCGCCTCGCGATCACCTGCTTGCTGGTCCTCGGTTCTCTGGCCTCACCGGCTCGCGCGGCCGTGAGCTTCCTGCCCGGCAGCGAGGAGAGCGGCTTGCTCGGTTGCTACGGTCCTCCGGCACAGGAGCTGTACCCCAGCGACCCGAACCTGCTGGTGGCCGGCTGTACCAATTTCCCGCCGGTCGTGGGTTCGTTCGTGTTGCGCGCCGATCCGAATCTGCCGTTGCTGGCCGCGCCCGGCTTTCCGCTCTTTGATCTTCCCGCCGATTTGAACGGATCGCTACCGGATCCACTCTCGACTCCCTACATCGACGGGATCTGGATGGAGTCGGCGACTCTGGGTTGGATGACCACTTCAAATTACGAAACGATCGTCCCCTTCAACCCCGTCACCGGCCTCGCCTATGACGTGAGCTACGCCGGCATCGTGCGCAAGTCGATCCCCAGTGACGCGACGATCACCGGTAGCTTCACGCGCAGTGACTCGACGCCGATCGCGTCCTTTGTCACCGATCTGACTTCGGGAGCAGTGCGAGTCGGTGATCGATTGCTCGTCACCAGCGGCAACTTCGACAGCTTTTCACCCCAGGTGAACGATCCGGGTACCGTACTGCTCTTCGACATCGACGATGCGAACTCGCCGTGGTTGGTCACGCCCGCGACCCCTGCCTATATCCTGACCTCGGATCCGAACCCGACCGAGATCACGCTCCTGCCCAGCGGTCTAGTGGCCGTCACCAATACCGGACTGATCGATTTTTCAGTGCCACCGGACTACAAACCCGGCGCCGTAGGTCCCGGTAGCATCGACATCATCGACCCGGTCGCGGCGACGGTACTGGCGTCGATCCCTCTGGGATTCTCGAGTCTGAGCTACAAGACACTGGCCGTGGATGCGACGGGCAGTGTTGCGGTCGTGGGATCTGCGACGCTTCGGCAGTTGTTCGCGATCGATCTTCGCGATCTCGATCAACTGCCGGATCCCGGTATCGATCCGAGCCTTCAGCGGCCTTCTTGCGACGGGCTGGGCAGCGGACTGGCCGGAGGCGTGCCCTGTCTCCCCGAACGCGTAATTCGCGGAGTGAGCAATCCGATCTTGATCGATCCCGCTCCGACGCTCTCGGGAACCGATGACTTCGTACCGCAATCTCGCTTCGGTGCGTCTGGCGATTTCGTCGTCTCGATCGTGTTCAACGACGGTCTGGTTTCAGTGGTGGCCTTCGACGATCGCAATCTGGCGACCGCGCACGCACTACAGGCCTCGCGCTTCGGTCCGTCGACCAGTCTTGTGGCGACTGCGCCCTTGGAGCAAGCGAGTTCGGAGCACGGGCCCGGCACGCTGACCTTGCGCGACAGCAGTACGGGTGGGGTCGACGGAACCGACGTGGTCTGGATGACTCTTGGACCAGACGGGACCGTGGGCCGCGCGACGCTCTCGGGTTCTCTAGCCGTGCCGACCGGCGACGCCGATCTGGATACGGTCGAGGATGCGCTCGACAACTGCCCACTCGAGGCGAATTTGAGCCAGCTCAATCAGGGTGGCTTCGGTCCGGGCGGAGCCGATGCAATCGGCGACGCGTGTCAGTGCGGGGATGTCGACGACGACGGCGAGGTGCTAGACGCTGATCTGGCCGCGTTGCGAGACTGGCTCGCGGGCTTGACGGCCAGTCTGCCGGCCCAGAGCAAGTGCAATGTGGTGGGGGACGCGGGTCCATCGGATTGCGATCTGCTCGATCGCGTGGTGCTCGAGCGCGCACTTGGGCGATTGAGCCCGAAGGCCGGACACGTATGCGCGCCGTTTTTGCCCTGACGGATCGCCTACACTCCCCGCGTGAGCGAGCAAGAGAAACGCATCCGGCAGATTGCGGGCGTCGCGGCGATCGAGGCCGCGATCGAGAGTGCGGCAGATGTGCGTCTGCTGATGTACCGCGAGGACGCGCCACCAGCTGAGATCGGTGCGCTACTCGAACTCGCGAAGCGTCGCGACATCTCCGTGCGCTCGGCCACTCCCAACGTGATCGCACGACTGTCCGCCGTCGACCCTCCCGCCCCGGCGCTCGCGCTGGTCGGTCGCAATCCAACCGCAGACATCGAAGGGATGCTGGCCGCGCGGGGAGCCTGCTGGTTGATGGTCGGCGTCGCCTACCCGGGCAATATCGGAATGGTGATTCGAACTGCCGAGGTCTCGGGTGGCGAGGGCATCGTCGTCGACGCCGACTTCGAAGGCGACGCGCGCAAGGCGGCCCTGCGCGCCGGAATGCGCGCCGACAAGTTCATGCCCGTGCATTGGGCACCCGCAGCCTCACTCCTGGAACCGGCGCGGCGAACCGGCCACAGAGTGTTCGCACTCGACGAGGCCGCCGAACGCCTGCACTACGAAGCCGATCTGACCGGACCCTGCGTCTTCGTGGTCGGCGGTGAAAACGGCGGCATCCCGGCGGAAGTTCTCGGCCGATGTGACGAACGCATCCGCGTGCCGATGGCCGGATTCATTCCCTGCTACAACCTTCAGGCCGCCGTCTCGGCCATCGCCACCGAACGCCTGCGTCAGGAAGCCGCCGGTTAGGCGAGAATCAAGCTTCCGGAACGAAGCGGAAGAACGCCGCGGCTTCCAGGTTCTCGCCCGGTGCGTGTAGAACCGCCATGCTGCCGAGTTCGCGAACGCCTGCGCCGAAGCGCTGATCCAGGCCCCAGTCCTCGGGCTTGACCGGGCGGGCTTTCGACAGGTTTGCCAGCACGGCCTCCGCCAGATCGGGTCGTTCGTCGCCGCGCGTGTCGAGCACGAGTGTGCGCCATTTCGGCCCGTTCTTGAACAGGCACAACAAGCCCGCACCTTCGGCTTCGTTGTTCGGAATCTCCATGATCGCGGCGCGACCGCGCGGTCCGTCTTCGAACTCGAGCAGCAATCCCTCCACGAGTGGATGACCGCTGGCATAGAATTCCAGCTCGTCCTTCTCGATGGCTTCTTCTCGCGAGAAGGTACCCAGCCAGCGGGCATCGTCGGCCACGCCGGGGATCGAGTCGATCGTCAGTGAGGTACCCATCTCGATGTAGTACAGCGACTGGCTGCCCTTCTCGACGATCCGCAACCCCAGGTCGTTCGCCGCGCCGAGCGTGAACTTGCGCATATGGGTTTCGAGATCTTCGGGCACCATCGCCAGGATCTCTTCGGCCTGGGTGTTGTCGTAGGCGTCGGAATAGATCACGCGCGGGACGTCTTGAGTATTTCCTTTTCGCGCCTTCTCAACGCCTGCCACGAGTTCGTCGATGTCGATCTTCGTATTGGCTTCGGCTGCGGCCTCCAGTGCCGGAGCGATACCCGAGAGCGCCGAATCGAGACCGGCAGAAGGGCGCAAGAACAAGTCGAGCTTCTCAAAAAGTCCGGCGACGTCGGGCTTCGACTTCGCACAGTGGAAATAGATGATCTCTACGTCCTTGGTGCGGCCGATGCGGTCGAGGCGACCGATGCGTTGCTCGAGTGCGATCGGATCGAAGGGCAGATCGTAGTGGATCATGCGATCGCAGAACTGGAAGTTGCGACCCTCGGTACCCGCTTCGGAGCAGAGCAGCACCGGCAGGTTGCTTTCGCGGAAACGCGCGACCTCGATATCGCGTTGCGCTTCGGTCATCTCTTCGTGGAAGGTCGCGATGTGGGTTTGTGTGGTGTTTTCGAGGTACTTCTTCAGCTTCGTGAGCATCTTCACGCTATGCACGAAGACGAGCGCCTTCTCGCGCTTCTCGAGCCAGCCCCGCGTGTGTTCGGAGATCCAGGCGGCGCGCGGATCACTCTTGGGATCCTTCATGGCCGGTCCCAGATCGATCGCTTGCGCCGAGCGCGGTGGCCAGTTGCCGAGATCCTCGCGCCGGACCGCACTCGTGCACGGGAACACGGCCGAGCCCGATGCGACGGCTCGATCGAATTCTTCATGCGACGAAAAGTTCTCGGGATGCAGGAGCTTGAGCAGGCGGAAGAATCCGCCCCTATCCGCTGAAAGGGGTGTTGCGCTGAGCAGCAACGCGTGCTTCGCGTGCCGGACCAGCGGGGCGAGCGCGGCCTCGATGTCGGGGTTCGCCATACGGTGCGCTTCGTCCACGACGATCAGATCCAGGTCGGCCTGCGTGGCCGCTAGCGTGAGCGTGGCGTCATCGGTCAATTGCTCCATCGAGATGACACCGTAGGGGTGGACGTCGAAGGGATTATTGCCCTTGCCGTAGTCCGCCTCGACGCTGTCGATGCGGTCTTCGTCGAGCAGCAGGAATACCTGGTGGAATTTCCGGTACAACTCACCCAGCCACTGCACGGTGAGCGTCGATGGCGCGACGATCAGCGCGCGTTGGGCCCGCCCGGTCCGCACCAGAGCCGAAAGGATCAGGCAGGCGACGATCGTCTTGCCCAGGCCTACGGCGTCGGCCAGCAACCAGCGCACGTCGTCCATTTCGACGGCCTTCAGGGCCGTGTGGAGCTGATGCGGAAAGAGTTCGATGCGACCGCCGAGAAAGCTCCCCAGACCGCCCGCCTCGCGCAGCTTCGAAAGGTGCATGCCCTCGACGCGATTGCGAAAGCCGCCGAGCCGATCCAGGCGCAAGTTCGCCAGCCGTTCGATCGGGTTGTCGGCCGATTCCAGCGGCCAGAGGTCGGCGTCGGCGATGTTTCGCCCATCGGTCAGTTCGTAGACACCGTCCTCGTAGGCCGCAATCTCGACCTCGTCGCCGCCGTCGAGCAATACGGCCGCCGCCCCAGGTGGTAGCACCAGTGGCGTGAGTCCAGACCCTTCGGCCGCGAGCGTCACCTCGCGTTCGACCTGAGGGAAATAGACCTCTAGATAGCGGCCATCGACCCGTCGGACGAACCCGATTCCGAGCTCGGGGTTGAAGGGGTGAACGAGCTTGTTCCCCTCTTTCCACATGCGGATCGGTTAGGTAGCACATCAGTCGCCGCTTGCCCCGGAAAAGCAGCTGCGCTTGCCCCTTTTCGGGCCAACCCATTAGTCTGGGCGGCCATCGGCGCTCGGGCTTTGAGGCTTCGGGCCCGCCGAAGACGAAATCAGGAGAAAAGGGGACCGGGTGGATTCAGAGGGCCGTAGCGAACCGACCGGGGATGCGGGGCGAGATGGGACGAGCGACTCGCGCTACTGGCGGGCGAATATCCGCCTCCTGGTGGGGCTTCTCGCCATCTGGTTCGCGGGCTCTTTTGGCCTGGGAATCCTGCTCGTCGAGCCCCTGAATACCATCCGCATGGGCGGCTTTCCACTGGGTTTCTGGTTCGCCCAACAGGGCTCGATCCTGATCTTCATCGCGCTGGTCTTCATTTACGCGCGGGTCATGGACGGCATCGACCGGAACCATGACAGGGGTGAGGGCCGATGAGCATCCAGGAGTGGACCTACGCGATGGTCGGCGCGACCTTCCTGCTGTACATCGGAATCGCCGTCTGGAGCCGGGTCAAGACGACCGCGGGTTTCTACGTGGCAGGGCAGGGCGTTCCCGCGATCGCCAATGGCATGGCGACGGGTGCGGACTGGATGAGTGCGGCGTCGTTCATTTCGATGGCCGGTCTGATCTCGTTCATGGGCTACGACGGCACGATCTACCTGATGGGCTGGACCGGCGGCTATGTGCTGCTCGCGTTGTTGCTCGCGCCCTATCTGCGCAAGTACGGGCGCTACACCGTCCCCGAGTTCGTCGGCGATCGCTACTACTCGCAGGCGGCGCGGATCGTCGCTGTGGGGTGCGCGATCTTCGTCAGCTTCACCTACGTGGCGGGGCAGATGCGCGGTGTCGGTATCGTGTTCGCGCGCTTCCTGGAAGTCGAGATCAACACCGGGGTGTTCTTCGGCATGGCCCTGGTGCTGGTGTACGCGACGCTGGGCGGCATGCGCGGCATCACCTACACACAGGTGGCCCAGTACACAGTGTTGATTTTCGCGTACCTGATTCCGGCGGTGGCGATCTCTCTCAAGATGACCGGAACCCCGATTCCCCAGATCGGTTTTGGTTCGATGGTGGTCGACGGTCCGAACGCCGGCCTCTATCTGCTCGATGCCATCGATCAGATTCACCGGGAGCTTGGACTGCCCGAGTACACCGGTGCGTTCATCGCCGGAAAGAAGTCGCAGATCGACATCCTGGCCATCACCATGGCCCTCATGGTCGGCACCGCCGGGTTGCCGCACGTATTGATTCGCTTCTACACCGTGCCGAGTGCGCGCGCCGCGCGCTGGAGCGCGATGTGGGCGCTGCTCTTCATCGGCCTGCTGTACACGACCGCGCCGGCCGTAGCGACGTTTGCGCGCGTGAACATGATCCAGACCTTGCACGGAACCGAATACGAGCACGCTCCCGAGTGGTTCAAGAAATGGGAGGCGACGGGCCTGATCGCGTTTGCCGACAAAGACGGCGACGGGATGATCCGCTACAGCGGTGATGAGCAGGCCAACGAACTGGAGGTCGATCCCGACATCATGGTCCTGGCCAACCCGGAGATCGCGAACCTGCCCGCCTGGGTGGTCGCGTTGGTGGCCGCGGGGGGCCTCGCCGCCGCTCTGTCGACCGCGGCCGGCCTGTTGTTGGTGATCAGTTCGTCCATCTCCCACGATTTGTTCAAGTCGATATTCACGCCCGAAATGAGCGAGGCCCGAGAACTCCTGCTCGCGCGGATTTCGGCCGCTGCGGCGGTATTGGTCGCCGGGTACTTCGGCATCCATCCGCCCGATTACGTGGCCGCGGTGGTGGCCTTCGCCTTCGGACTGGCCGCCGCCAGTTTCTTCCCGATCCTGGTGCTCGGCGTGTTCAGCAAGACCGCGACGAAGGAAGGCGCGATCGCCGGCATGTTGACCGGGATCGGTTTCACGGCCGCCTACATCATCTATTTCAAGATCCTGGGCTGGGGCAGCCCCGAGGACTGGTGGCTGGGCATCAGCCCGGAGGGCATCGGCACGATCGGTATGCTGATGAACTTCGCGGTAACGCTCGGCGTCAGTCGATTCACCAGCCCCCCTCCAAAGGAAGTCATTGAATTGATTGATGAAATTCGACGACCCGGGATCTGATCGAGAATTTTTCTTGACGCGATGGGCCGATTCGCGCTGAAATGGAATCAGAATTCTAATTCTGTTTATGGAGCTCGAAATGGCAACGGCCCCCGTCAGCCTCGAGTGGATTCGGCCGCCCCGTCAGGCGCGCAGCCAGGCCACTCTGGACCGTCTCCTGGACGCCGCTGAAGACCTGCTGAACGAGAAGGGCTGGGAAGACACTTCCGTCGCCCAGATCGCCAATCGCGCCGGGTCCTCAGTGGGTTCGTTCTACGCGCGTTTTCAGGACAAAGATGCAGTTCTGAACGCGCTCCACGAGCGCTTCATCCAGGAAGCCTGGGTCACGGCCGAAGCCGCCCTGAATCCAGAGCGCTGGAAGGGCGCGTCCGTCGCTGCGATCACTGCGGAGCTGGTGCGCTTCCAGATTCGCTCCAACTCCGAACGCCTGGGTCTACTGCGGGCACTCCAGTTGCGAACCGTCGTCGATTACGACTTCCAGGTGCGTTCGATCTCGTTGAATCGCCATATCCACGAGCTGTTTTTCTCGCTGCTCATGGAACGGCGCATGGAAATCATGCACCCCGCGCCCGCGGCGGCGGCCCAGTTCGTGGTTCGCATGCTGTTCGGAGTCCTTCAGCAGAAGGTCCTGTTCGGACCGATCCTCGAGGCTACAGGCGCACTTGCTGAAAAGGATCTGATCGAAGAGCTGACCTACGCGTGTCTGGCCTATCTGGGCGTGTTTCCCGAATCTACCGAGCGCTGACCTCCTCTCGGGAAGCGCGGATGGGAAACTGGCTCTGCATCTGGCAAAGTGAGCCCGCATGGCGCCAAGTCTGAAGCACCGAGCCGCTAGGGAACCTCTGCACAGGGAGGCTGCGGCTGCGAAGCGCGATGCATCCGCCTGCGCTGCGTCGCGCGACCCTCTGCAGATCTACGGATCTGCGATCGGATCACGCTTCTTGCTCAGGCGGCGATTCCCGCTTCTCGCTC
>JAAELY010000216.1 GCA_024226335.1 bacterium | reverse complement strand
CTTGCTAGACGAGTTCTCGGACTGGGCCCTGCTACTGGATCGCTACTCGACAGTGAACATCGTGGATCGTCAGGGCCACAGCGAGATCCAGTGGACCAACCTCCACGACCATCCATGCGACGTCCGCGAATGCGCCTTTCGCCAGGGCGCGATCTCTGCGCTCCTCCAGACCTGCGCAGCGGACGAACCCGTGTCGGTCGAGCACGTCGAATGCGTTGCTCGGGGAGGGCAGCTCTGCCGTTTTGTGGTCGACGGTTGGATCCCATGCAAGGACTCCCGCCACGCCCGGGCGTTTGGTGAGGCGCGTCTACTGGCGGCCAAGATCGAGGGTGGTGAGCACATGACTCGTCGACTCGCTGAGTTCGCCACGCGCCGCGATACCCGTATCCAGGACATCAAGGGCCTGGAGCGGGTGCGCAGTTTCATGGAAGAGCTCGAAGACATCATTTTCGTATTCGACCAGGATCTCTGGTTGCTCGATGCAAACCGCGCGGCGTTGCGCTTCGTCGGTGTCTCACTGGAGGAACTCCGCGGGATGTCGGCTCAGAATCTTCTGAGCCCGGATGCCTATCGCGCGTTTGCCTCCGCGATCCCCACGTTGCGGGAGATCGGTGCTCTTCGAGGCATGCAGTTGGAGTACCGGACGCGTGAGGGACGAGCCATGCTCGAAATCTCGGCGCGTGTGTCCGAAACAGGCAAGACAATCGTCTGTATCGCGCGCGACGTGACCGCCCGCCTGCGCCTGGAACGTGAGCTCGCCGAGCGCAATGATCAACTCCGCCAGCAGAACGTGCGAATTGCCGATGCCGATCGCTTGAAGTCGGAATTCCTGGCCAATGTGAGCCACGAACTCACGACGCCACTGACCTGCATCAAAGGTTTTGCGAAGTTGCTTCACCGCGACAATGCCGAGCGCGATGGCGATCCCGGTGCGCGACTGGCCGACTCTCAGCGCAAGGACTTTCTGGAGATCATCCAGCGCGAGTCGGACCGCATGACCCATATGATTGCGGGGTTGCTGGAACTGTCGAATATCGAGTCGGGTGGGGTGGCGCTGGACTGCGTGCAGATTTCCGCAAATGCGATCGCAGCCGAGTGTGTGCAGTTGTTCAAGCCACGCCTCGATGAGGCGGGGCTCGAAATCGATCTGCGGCTGGATCCCGAACTCCCCAAGACCCGGCTCGATCCGGATCGCATCAAACAGGTCGTATTGAATCTGCTCGAGAACGCGCTGAAATTCAGCCCCCAGGGCTCGCGTGTGTCTCTGGAAACGACACGCGGGGAGCGCACCTTGCAGTTGCGCGTTTCGAATCCCACCCGCGAGCTCGAGCAGGGTGATATCGAGCGTATCTTTGCCCGCTTCGTACAGCGCGATGGTTCATATACGCGCAAGCAGGGCGGGGTAGGTCTGGGTCTCAACCTCGTGCGCGCCATCGTGGAATTGCACGGGGGCCGGGTGTGGGCCGAGCTACCTGCCGAAGCTCAGGTGGTTTTCATCGTAGAGTTGCCGCTCGCCGGTTGATTCGGGGCAGGAATCTTCGCCGAACTCGGGTCAGGACTCATCATTGTCGCCAGTTCTCCGATAAGTTCCTTTTGAGGGGCTTGAAGGGAGCACGTGGCAGGTCCAATGCAGAATGAGAGCGAGTTCACCCCGGAAGAACATCACAGAAGAGGTCTGGCTTTACTCGAAGCTGGGCACGGGCACGAGGGTTTCGAACACCTGAGTCGGGCCTACCTGTCTGATCCGCAGAACGCGCGCTTCAGATCGTCCTATGCGCTGGCCCTGGCCTTTGTACGGGGGCAGTTTCTGGGCGCGGTCGAGCTGGCTCGGGCGGCGGTTCGTCAGGAATTCTACAACCCCGATCTTTACCTCAATCTGGCTCGAATCTACCTGGCTTTCGACTTCAAGGCCGATGCGATTCGTTTCCTGCGCAGGGCTCTGATGGTGGATCCGGAGAACGCTGCGGTGAATGCCAAACTGGCTGCGATGGGCGTTCGACGGCGCCCTCCGCTGAGGTTCCTACCTAGGAGTCACGCGCTGAATCGCCTGATCGGTCGAGTGCATGCTCGTATGATGGGTCGGGCTACGAGCTGGGTCGCGGCCCGCGCGCAAGGCGCTTGACAATAGACGTCCCCGGGATAACATCCCGCGCCAGCCGTCGTCGGAGGTTAGATGGGCAGCGTAATCAAGAAACGTCGTAAGAAGATGCGGAAGCACAAGTACAAGAAGCTCCGCGCTCGCAACCGACATAAGCGCAAGCGCTAGCAATTCGCTATTTCGCGGGGTACACAAGACCTCGCAATACGCACCGATGTTCGCCATCGGTGCGTTTTTTTTGGCCTTTTTCCGTTGACACGTATTGGGGCCTGTGCTTACTGTCTGCGGCAACCAAGCATGGAACTCAGCGTTTCCGATCAGTTAACTTCGTTGCGAACGTCAAGTTCGTGTTGAGGGGACCGATAGGGAACGCAACCTGAGTTCCCGCTCGGGGCGTGTACGAACTGAGATGTAGATGCGGCAGAGTGAATGTAGTCGCGGACGCGGACCTGGCTCGGACACGTTGACAAAAACGCAATCGGGGGGTGAGAGCATGGCAGCTCGACGCAAGAAGGCGACTCGCAAGAAGGCGACTCGCAAGAAGGCGACTCGCAAGAAGGCGACTCGCAAGAAGGCAACTCGCAAGAAGGCAACTCGCAAGAAGGCGACTCGCAAGAAGGCGACTCGCAAGAAGGCGACTCGCAAGAAG
>JAAELY010000215.1 GCA_024226335.1 bacterium | reverse complement strand
GCCGTTACCTGGCGCACCTGTTCGAGGTGCTGCCGACGCTCACCTCGCTGGATCAACTCGATGCTCTGCTCCCGCAGAATCTCGATCGGGCCGCGCTCAACCCGGACTGACCGAGGATGCGGTTCGTCCACCGCTTACCCTCATTCAACCTGGCTTTCAACGTCGCCTGGATGGATGGCTATAGTGAGAGTGGCACCACAAGTTCTAATCTGACTGTAGATGATGCCATGGCACGTACCCTGACAGCGCGTCTACAATTGGCGGTTGCCAAGCAACCTGATTCGCACAGTGAAATTGAGATGCGAGTTGGACTCACCTCACGACACAGTGATAACGACCGCACACAGGCCGCACTGTCGGGTAACAGCTTCAGCTTTTCCAGCGCCGGTGATGACAATAAGCTAGGTGGCTATGTGGGCCTTGACTACCGCGTTGCCACGAATGATAACCTGAGCTTGGTGGCTGACATCGAAGCGGGTAATTCCGACAATGAGAAATATGTGGATGGGCGGTTATCGTTGGAGTACAAGTTCTAAGATATTCGGCCCTAAGGTAGTCGGTTTGATTCGCATCGCCTTTTGGCGGTGCTTCGTAAGCGCTCAGCGAAGTGCGTCGTTGACGGGGAACGGCAGGAGCGCGGGATCGACGCCATGCGGGTGCAACGCTTCGTAGTTCAATCGGTCCGAATATCCCCAGGCAGGTCATAATGGCCTCGCCGGTGAAGGGCCGCTCCTGCCGAAATCGGACGTCACTCCCCGCGCATCTCGCCAACCGCTGCAAGGTTCTTGCGTGCCTCGCCGTACTGGGGATCGATCGCGATCGCCTTGCGGAACTGCTGCGCGGCTTCGTCGATTCGGTCTAGTCGTACCAGGATCACACCCAGTTGATTGTGGAGCACGGCACTCGGCTTCTCGTCGAGGGAGAGCTGGTAGTTCGACGCGGCTTCCTCGAGCTTCCCTTGTTTGATCAGGTTGCCCGCCAGATTGTTGTAGGCAGCCGTGTACTTCGGATTTACACGGACCGCTTCTCGGAACTGGGCAATGGCATCGTCCACCTTGCCCTGCTTGGAGAGCACGAACCCCAGGCCGTTGTAGGCCTCCGCCGTCGGTTTCAAGCGCAGGGCCGCCTCGTAGTGAACCGCAGACTGAGCGAGTTCACCTCGGTTCAGCAAAGACACCGCGAGGTTGAAATGCGCCGACCGGGTCTCTGAATCCAGCGCGATTGCCTTGCGGTAGTTCGTGATCGCCTCATCGCTCCTGCCCTGCCGGTCGAGAACGAACCCGAGATCGCTGTAGATCTCTGCCTTGGGTTCGACCGCAAGCGAGTTGCGGAAATGCAGGGCCGCTTTGTCGAGTCGTCCCAGCTCGGTCAGGGCCAGTGCGATGTTGTTGTTGGCTCTGACGTCCATGGGATCGACCGCCAATGCCTTTTCGTACTCGACGACCGCTTCCGCACTTCTTCCCGATTGGAATAGAGTCCAGCCCAGTGCATTGTGGAGATCGAGATTCTCGGGGTCGATTTCCAGACCTCTTCGGAACGACCGCTCGGCCCCCACGTAGTCGCCCGTCCTCTCGTTGGCCATGCCGGCACGCAGGAACGAATACGAATCCAGGAACTCTTCGCCGATCTGCGTGATCGCATCAGCGTCTAGATCAACGAACACGGGGATGTTCGCGGCGCGGTCACTGCTGGTAAAGCGCTCGAGCAGTACCGGAGGTGTGTCGTCGCCGTTCTCATCGATATGGGTCAGGAACAACTGGGTGTAGGGAGTGTTCACCTTCGACGAGAACACCAGCCATCGGCTGTTCGACGACCAGCTATGCCACGAGTTCATGAGCGAGGTGTTGGAGCTCAACCGCCGTGCCTCGCCACCTTTTGCCGGGATGATGTAGAGCTCGCTGTCGGGCTGCAACAGCATGTAACTCCGAGCCTTGCAGAACACGATCCACTTTCCGTCCGGCGAGTACTGGGCAAAGAAATTGCTCATGCCGTTGTCGGAAGCGCCAGCGAGCGGTTCGGCAACTCCGCCCTTGCCGTCGTTGAACGGGATCTTGTAGAGGTCGTAGCGGAACGGCTTCTTGTCGGTGACGAACTCCTGGACGTCCGCCAGGTCGATGATGACGCTGTTCTTGCCGGTGGAGTTCGCTAGCTCGTAGGCCTTCGCCCTGGCGAACACGATCTCCTTCCCGTCGGGACTCCACGAGGGATTGCTCTGCACGTAGGCGGGATTGTCGGCTCCGGGCAAAGCCTGGAAGGTCTTCGCTTCGCGGTCATAGACGACGAGGACCCCCTTGATGGGAAAGAAGAGCTGCGAAAAGGCGATGTCTGGTGTGGCGACGAACACCGACCGGTCCTTGACCGTGCTGATCACGTACCTGCCGTTGGGCGAGAGTTGCGACAACAGCCCGAAGGTGAGTTCCCCGTCGTCCCGCCTGTAGTCCGCCCAGGTGATGATGTTCGAATCTTCCATCACCATCTCTTTTTCTACCGGGATGACGGCATAAGCACCCTTATCGTTGCCGTAGTCGACATCGATGCCGAGCACTTTGCCCTTCGACGAAAAGGAATGACAGTTGCCGCACACCGGCAGGTCCTCGAGAACGATCGGGGGTGCGGTCTGCGAGTCGACCGAGCCGAAACGCCAGCGTATGCGGGAAGGGTCCTGAACGGCCTCGAGAAACGGCAACGGCACTTCTCGATAGAAGATCGAATCGCGAACCTCGTCCTTCGATGTACGGATGTGGACGCTGGACCCCGACAAAATGGTTGCCGGCGCCTCGTCGTCGACACCGACGATCACCACCTGGGCGTCGGCGTCGCGGGACTCGCGCTTGATGCGTTCCCAGTCCGCCTCCGGGGGCTTCCAGCTGTTGGCGCGCGTCGAGAAACGGAGAGCTTCATTGGAGGCGGAAGAGCGCACCACGATGAACCACTGATCGACGGCCTTCGACTTGTCGTTCCAAAGGAATGTCGGAGCCACGATCTTGGGCGGAAACAGAGTCCCGTTCTGCGGATACGTGATCTCCAGCTGTCCTTCCCGCTCAGCAGAACTCGAGAATGCTGCGATCGCTTCTACCGAGGGTTCGCTTGATGGTTCGCGATCTCGCGGTGGTGCTTCATCTCGGCTGCATCCGAAGAGAAGCGGCGGGAGAGCAACAAGGGCAATCGCAAGGACCACGAAGGCATGGCATCGGCTGGACGTTCGGGCGAGTGCGCCCCGCTGGGGATTCATGCTCACTGGGGCGTTGCCCGTCCGGGCAGAGGCAGAATCGCAATGGCTTCGGTCTCGCACAGGAGATCGGGGCGGCATATGGGAGCCTCAACCACTGTACACGGGAAGCCCTCGAACCCATGCTCGTGAAAGATCGTGCGGATCAACAGCGCATCGGCCGCGTGCTTCACATATGTGACAGCTGAGACCAGGTCTAGGAACGAAGCCCCCTGTGCTTCGAGCAAGCAGGAGATGTTTAGGAGCATGCGCTTGGCTTGCGCCTCGACGTCGTCTAGATGAACGGTGTCCCCCGCTTCGTCGATGCTTGCTGTGCCCGACACGTGGAGCGAGATCTTGTTCGTGTCCTCGACCTTCAAGCCACGCGAGAAATCCGAGCCGTAGGTCCAGGCTTCGTTGAGCGTGGGGGTCGACATGATCTCTACGTTCAGCGGTTGCGGCGACTTGATGGCGTGCAGGCGCATGGAAACGTCGTGAGCATCAGCGCTGGGTTCGCCTCCAACGGCGGTACTGGCCGGCATCAACTCGATGCCACGGCTGGCGAAGAACTCACGCCGTGCTCGATTGAATTCCGCATAGTCGCGATCCATGTCACGCAGGTAGATCCAGGTGCGGACGACCTCGTGAAAGCCCATTCCTGCGTCGCGTAGCAACTCCTCGGCAGAGCAGAACATGGCGTAGGTCTGCTCGAACGCACTCTCACCCGACCCGTAGATGTTGCCGGCGTGTGCGTGGAGCTGGTCGCCCAGGCGAATAAGCTTTGCAGGCAGCCGCGAGCAGGCGTCGCAGCTGCAAGCAGGGGTGGTCCAAACCTCGGTTTCGGACTGAGACGGCGGGCCATGAGGGACGACGGCCAGCGCCGAGACTTCCAAAGCTGCTTCGTCGCAAAGCGGGGCTTGTCCGATGACGGCCGTCACCGGGGGGCACGGCCCGGGCTCGGCTTCCTCGAGCACGCGGCGGCGTGTGTCGAGGATGATCTCGAGATCCCGCCGATAGTCGCCCACAAAGAGCGTCTCGCTTGTAAGTGCTGCGAGGGACGCGCCCTGGGAAGTGAGCCGTTCGAGCAGGGCCCGGTACACGGCATCGGCCTGGGCGGCGACATCGGTTGTTCCGCACTCGGGCCGGCAGAGGAAATACAGTTCGTCGGCTTCGGGTCCGCTCACCCGGCGAAGAACGGTCGAGCCATCGTCCGCGTCGATCTGGTCCTCAGGACGGCTCAATCGATGAACTCGAGCATTCGTTTCGGCAAGCGGCACTGCAACCCGGTCCAGGGTGGCGCCATCTGGATCGGATTGACGATTGACAAGAGGGGAACCCCGAGTCCTCTTCAAGCCCCCACCCGAGAATCTCGGGCGGGGGAACTCGAAAGGATCAAACCGCTTGGCTTGTCAGGGACACGCTTGCGGTTCGGTCGCTCCAAGCAGCGAGGCGAAGGTTGTGAAGGTGTTCTCTTCGTAGCAATTGTTCGCCGTGGGATCGAGAACCGCGTCGATGATGTCCGCCGCGAGCGGCGCCAGTGGGTGCGAAACCGGATTGGTGCCGTTGTTGACGAATGTATTGTCCGAGATCACGTTGTTCCTCGGCACAGGGTCATGGCCCGTAGTATTGGGGTCGGGAGTGCATGGCCCAGGGAGTCCCGTCCTCGACACACAGAAGTCGATGACCGCCAGCCCGAAGAAGTCGTTGTTCTCGACCCGATTGCCCTCGAGGCTGTGGCCGCTCACACCCTGAAGCAAAATCCCTCCGCCGGGCGGGAGGAGGGCGGGCAAACCACCCACGCCGCCGAAAAACTGGTTGTTGTCATGAATGTAGTTGTTCATGATCTTCCAGTCTTCCATCACCGGAAGCGCGGGCTCTGAAGCACCGGCTGGGTGGTAGAGGCCCATCCCGATCGTGTTGTCGTACATCTCGTTGT